>NZ_KV793568.1:0-30479 GCF_001808505.1 Oligella sp. HMSC09E12 | reverse complement strand
CGGTATTCTAACCAACTGAACTACCACTCCGCAGTGGCATATATGCTTTAACAATTGCCAAGCTTTTAAACTCTAATCAGTCAAAATAAAGCTTAAAAGCTTGGCGTCCCCACGGGGATTCGAACCCCGGTTGCCGCCGTGAAAGGGCGATGTCCTAGGCCTCTAGACGATGGGGACAAGGACTTAAAAGATTAAGTATAGCGATGAATTCAAATTTAAGCAAGAAAAACTGCTCGAAATCAATCGCTGAAAACTCTGGCGGAGTGGACGGGACTCGAACCCGCGACCCCCGGCGTGACAGGCCGGTATTCTAACCAACTGAACTACCACTCCGCATAAGCGATCAAATTTTAAGTCGATTGCCAAGCTTTTAAACTCTAATCAAATAAAATCTAAAAGCTTGGCGTCCCCACGGGGATTCGAACCCCGGTTGCCGCCGTGAAAGGGCGATGTCCTAGGCCTCTAGACGATGGGGACCGGACAAAATTTATGCCTATTTGGTGGAGGTAAGCGGGATCGAACCGCTGACCTCTTGCATGCCATGCAAGCGCTCTCCCAGCTGAGCTATACCCCCTAATAGAGTGCAATCATACTGACTGCTGCATAAAGAATATAATCATAGGGGATAAGTTGCTTTGTGTCAAGTCTTTTTCAATGGCTTGTGATTAATTTTTTATGGTTGTGTGTTTTTTACGACTAGTGTCGTGTTAATTGCTCGTCTCAACCGGACCCGGCCGACGAAACCAGCTCAACCCTAGGATCAACAAAGACACGATTAAGATGGGCAAATTGCCCACATAAGCGTAGTAGCTCAGTCCTTGTGTGCCTTGCACATAAACATCAAGAAAGCCCGCCTGTGCTGTCGGGAGGATGGCATGTACTTTGCCATCAGCATCAATCGCTGCAGTCGAACCTGTATTGGTTGCACGAATCATCGGTCGAGCCGTTTCCAGAGCGCGCATACGCGATATCTGTAAGTGTTGACCGAGGGCGATGGTATTGCCAAACCAAGCGAGGTTACTGATATTAAATAAAATCGTGGCACCCTGTGCGGAATCAGCATGAGCAAATAATTGATTTAATAGCTCTTCACCAAATAAATCCTCATAGCAAATATTCGGTGAAAAATATTGGTCCTCAATCGCCATTAACTGCTGATTTTCTAGGCCGGCATCAAAATCACCCAGTGGAATTTGCATTAAATTAACAAACCATTTAAAACCAAAAGGTACATACTCACCAAAGGGTACTAAATGGCGTTTATTGTAGATGCTCAATCCCTGACCGCTGAAAATTTCATGAAGCTCGGTGAAAGAATCCACCGCAATCACGCTATTAGTGACGCGAAACTTATCACCCCCGTCGGGCAGATAAAGTGGGGTGCCGATTAAAAAGGTGCTATTACTTTTGCTACTCATACCGATAATATCGGCCCAGATCTGACTGTCGAGCTGATGCTGAAATACAGGGATGCTGGTTTCAGGAAAAATAGTTACAACGGGTGGTCTGGCGGGATCGGAGGCAGGTAATTGGGCTAATAAGAACTGCTCATATAAGTGCTCTAAACCGCGCTGTGGATCGAATTTTTGATCCATGGGGGTATTGCTTTGAATTAAACGTACCGAGATGGCATCGCCATGAGGCTGCCACCATTGAATCATGCTAAGCCCCCAGCTTATTAAAAAAAGGGCTATAAACTGTACTGCTGAACGTAGCTTAAGCGTGTAGGCTCGGTAGTAGATAATTTGTGTTAATAAGGCACTACTGAGACTCACGACAAAGACGATGCTGTACATCCCGCCTATCGGTGCCCATGCGCTATATACCGTATCGACATAGCTATAAGCGATAGCATTCCATGGGAAACCAGTAAAAATATAGCCCCGAGCTAGCTCAGCGAGGGTAATGGCCGCCGCCCAGATTAAAGGCGTTAACCAGTAACTATATGCTTGAGAAGCGAGTCTACCGGTACTTGCGCCAGCGTTAATATCCTCTGCTGTGTAATTATCTTGTCTAAATAAGGCCATCAGCCAGCTGCTAGTGAGTGCCGCTAAGCCGTAGTACAGTGCTAGGTACAAGCTGAACAGCAATACGGCTAAAGCCGCAAGTAGTGACGGCATATAGCCGTACACATGCATACTGATATAGAGCCAGTAGAGGCTAGAGCAAAAACTGCTGATGCCAAATAAATAGGCAGTGATAAATGCCTTGTTGCGTGAGTTAGCACTTAGCACCAAATAAAATAAGGCACCAAAACTCAGCATCTGTATGGGTGCGTGTAGCCAGGCGGGGATGGCACCTTGATAAAAACTTAGGGAATGAATCAGACCTAAGGCGACAGCAACGAAGCAGTGAATCATTTGGGTCATTGATTGGCTACTATTTATCGCCGTCGTCTTTTGCTACTTCTGCAACGACCGGGCTACGGCGTACATGGATCCATTGGGCACGCTTTTCATCGGCACGTAAGACGTAAAACCTTAGGTCCTCGAAATTAAAGCTGTCGCCGCGTTTGGGAATATGGTCAAGCTCGGAAGCTAACCAACCACCAATGGTGTCATGCTCATCTTCGGGGATATGAGCACCGACGATTTTATTAAAATCCTCAATGGGTGTGAGCGCCATAATGCGCCAGGCGACATCTGATTCTGGGAAAATCGTCTGCTCACTTTCTTCATCGTACTCATCCTCAATATCGCCCACAATCTCCTCTAGAATATCCTCCATCGTGACTAAACCAGTGATACTGCCGTACTCATCAATGACGAGGGCCAAATGACTACGGGTCTCTTTAAACTCCTTGAGTAGCTGATTTAAACGCTTTGACTCGGGTACAAAATGCGCTGGTCGCAGCAGCTGCTTAATATCAAGCTCTGGTTGAATAATAATGCGCAGTAAATCTTTGGCTAATAAAAGCCCGATAATATTATCCCGCTCACCCTCATATACCGGGAAGCGGGAATGCGCCGTATCAATCACAAAATCGATGATCTCTTGGATAGACCAGTCGATATTGATCAGGTCCATCTTGGAACGTGAGATTTGAATATCATCGCAGGTCTTATCGGCAAATGACATGGTACCTGCAATAATGCTGTACGACTCATCATCCAAAATATCGCGCGCATGCGCTGTTTGAAGTACTTCACGTAAATCCTGACGATCTTCAGGTTCGGCTTTGCCTAGATAATTAGAAAAGCGTCTTAAAGGTGAGATACGCTTAAGTATCCCCTTAAGGGAGGATGACCTATTGTCATCATCGGTAGGCGAGGGTGGTAAAGAATCTGTTGACATCTCTGACGTCGTTGTTGAAAAGTTGAGAATACTCTATATTTTACCCACTTTATATGAAATATCAGAGTAAAGACTATAAATAAGGATTTTTAATCGTAAAGCCAGCGAGAATCTCGATTTCTAAACCCTCCATCTCCTCAGCCTCAGTTTCTTCTAGATGGTCAAAGCCAAGCGCATGCAGGGTGCCGTGTACCAACAAGTGGGTGAAGTGATGGCTTAGGCTTTTGCCCTGTGCCGGCGCTTCCTGTGCCACTACCGCAGCGCAAATCACAATATCAGCGCTCAAGGTATGTGCGCTATCCACACCATATTCAAAGGTTAAGACATTGGTTGCGTAGTCTTTGTGGCGATATTGCTGATTTAATTGCCGTGCTTCCTCCAGATCGACAATGCGTAAGTTAATTTGAGCTTGCTCAAACTCACTGTGGTATAGCGACTGCACGATTTGGATCGTACTTAACACCA
This sequence comes from Oligella sp. HMSC09E12, assembly GCF_001808505.1. Lineage (NCBI taxonomy): Bacteria > Pseudomonadati > Pseudomonadota > Betaproteobacteria > Burkholderiales > Alcaligenaceae > Oligella > Oligella sp. HMSC09E12. The sequence goes on along the minus strand of NZ_KV793568.1, from coordinate 26,720 downwards.
CTTGCTCTAGTGCTTCTGCGCTTAAGTCATCTTGCAGCACAAAGCTAGCGCTAGCGTTTTGTATGTTAAAACTCAGCCGCTTTGCGGCAAAGCTTGGTTGATGGTTTGCGGTCTGATTTGTCATTGTCATTGATCATTAATGCATTAATGCCCTGCGTTTTCAGCCTTTTCATAGGCCTCAATAATACGCGCAACCAAGGGATGTCTAACCACATCTTTGCTAGTGAAAAAGGTACGCTTAATGCTATCCACCTCGTTTAACACATTGAGTGCATGGGTTAGGCCACTAAATTGACCTTTTGCTAAATCGACCTGTGAGGGATCCCCTGTAATCACCGCTTTACTACCGAAACCGAGGCGGGTTAAAAACATCTTCATCTGCTCAGTCGTGGTGTTTTGAGCTTCATCCAATATCACAAAGGCATGATTCAGGGTGCGACCGCGCATATAGGCTAAGGGCGCAATTTCGATCATTTGCTTTTCAAAGTATTTTTGGACTTTTTCATAGCCAAGCAAGTCGTAGAGCGCATCATACAGTGGGCGTAAGTAGGGATCGACTTTTTGAGCTAAGTCACCGGGTAAAAAGCCCAAGCGTTCACCTGCCTCAACCGCAGGGCGTGTCAGAATAATACGCTGAACATTATCTCGCTCAAGGGCGTCAATGGCACAAGCTACCGCTAACCATGTTTTACCGGTACCGGCTGGTCCTACCCCAAAGGTCACATCATGGTTGAGAATTTGTTCCAGGTATTGCTGCTGTCTAGGGGTACGGGGGCGTAGGTCGCTGCGCCGCACTCGTAAATTAAAGTGCTGCGGGCTAGTCGTTACTTCTCCGTTGTCTTCATTTGCTTGGGCCGCCATGGTGCGATACGAGGCTAATTGATCGGCGGCCGTTGATGATGGCGTCTTACTTGGCGCCACCGGACGGCTACTTTTTTGTAGGCGCTCCTCTTGCTGAGCCTTGAACTCCACCATACCTAATTGAATATCATCAATGCTTAAGGCCTGATGGCGGGCACGACGATGAAAAAGCAGTAACGCTTGGATGGTTTCTTCGGCATGTTCACCTTCTACCGTGATTCTGGCACCATTACGGCCGATTTGTACACCCCAAGCTTGGGCAATCTGCTCAAGATTTTCATCCAAAGGACCGCATAAATTAGCGAGTTGTGTATTATCACCTTCCAAATGAATGACTTGGGGTAGTTTACGTTTGTTGCTCATTAAGCTACAGTCTCCGTGGTCACCACCTCACCTCGAAGGGAGTTGGTATAGACCTCAGTAATACGAATATCAACGAGTTGACCCATCAAGCGCTCGGAACCGACAAAATTCACAATGCGATTGTTTTCAGTGCGACCAGTGAGTTCTGTTTTGTCACGCCGTGAGCGACCGTCCACCAAGACCTTTTGTACCGTACCTAACATCGCTTCGCTAATCGCTTTGGCTTGCTTATTAATCTGCGCCTGTAGACGTTGCAAACGACGTAATTTCACCTCATAGGGTGTATCGTCAGGCAGATCGGCCGCTGGGGTGCCGGGACGACGAGAGTAAATAAAGGAGAAAGAGGTATCGAAATTTAACTCTTCGATTAATTTCATGGTGTTTTCGAAATCCTCATCCGTCTCACCCGGGAAGCCAACGATAAAGTCAGAGGAGAGCGTTAGGCCAGGACGTGCTTTGTATAAACGACGTGCCACGGATTTAAACTCCAAGGTGGTGTAGCCACGCTTCATCGCCGCTAACACACGGTCGGAACCAGTCTGAATCGGTAGGTGTAAAAAGGGCACTAATTTAGGCAGCTTAGCATGTGCCTCAATTAAGCGCGTGGTCATTTCCTTAGGGTGGGAGGTAGTGTAGCGAATGCGCTCAATACCTGGAATTTCATGCACATACTCTAACAGCATGGCAAAATCGGCTAATTCACCGCCGTCACCTAATGGACCGCGATAGGCGTTCACATTCTGTCCTAAGAGATTGACCTCTTTCACACCTTGGTCGGCCAAGTCGGCGATCTCTACTAGAATATATTCAAAGGGGCGTGAAATTTCCTCACCACGGGTATAGGGCACCACGCAATAACTACAATACTTACTACAACCCTCCATAATGGAGACAAAAGCAGAGGGACCATCTACCCTAGCCGGTGGTAGGGCATCGAACTTTTCAATTTCTGGGAAGCTGATATCTACCTGTGATTTACCGGTGCTTTTACGCATATCGATTAAATCGGGTAGGCGGTGTAAGGTCTGCGGACCGAATACCACATCCACATAAGGTGCGCGACGAATGATGGTGGCACCCTCTTGGCTGGCAACACAGCCACCGACGCCAATCAGTAAATCAGGATTTTTTTCTTTTAGTAGACGCGCCCGACCTAAATCGGAAAATACCTTTTCTTGGGCCTTTTCACGAATCGAGCAGGTGTTAAATAAAATCACATCCGCTTCCTCGGGGTTTTGCGTTAACTCCATGCCTTGTTTTGCATGCAGTACATCAACCATCTTGTCAGAGTCGTACTCATTCATCTGACAGCCAAAGGTTTTGATATAGAGCTTTTTAGGGCGCTCACCCTGACTTAATTTAGCGATTTTATCTAAGGCGGCATCGCTGGGCAAAGGTTCAGCGGCAAGTGCGGCTTTGGCGGCTTGAGCTGCTTCTTCTAGGGTTTTTGGACTGTGGTTGGGCGCATCGGCGGCGCTGCGTTTAAGCGTAATTTCTTGCATGATAATCACCGTAACGGGTTTACATCCCGGGGGTAAAGATAAAAACTGTAAATATAAAAACTCACTAGCATCGCTACTAGTGAGTTTGATTAACGATCGAGTAATTTTACTAAAAATTTAGTCTAAATACATGAATTCAAGGCATTTTTGTTGGCTTTTAATTAACCCTCAACCCATTCTGTGGTGTTTTCATCAGCTTTAGGTGCCTTGATCATATCCTCTCGTTTTACACCTAACCACATGGCGATAGAGGAGGCTACAATCATTGAGGAATAAATACCGAACCAAATACCGATGGTAAGTGCCAAGGCAAAGTAGTGGAGGCTGGGGCCACCGAAAAACAACATGGCTAACACCATCATTTGAGTTGAACCGTGCGTAATCACGGTACGCGAAATGGTCTGGGTAATTGAGCTGTTAATCACCTCGCGTACACTAGCCTTGCGCTGCTTGCGGAAGTTTTCACGGATACGGTCCATAATCACGACCGATTCGTTGACCGAATAACCCAATACGGCGAGCACCCCAGCTAAGACAGGTAGCGAGAACTCCCATTGGAAAAAGGCAAAGAAACCGAGAATGATCACCACGTCATGCAGGTTGGCAAAAATACCGGCCACGGCAAATTTCCATTCAAAGCGGAAAGCCAGATAAATCATAATACCTAGCACCACAAAGAAAAACGCCTTTAAACCATTAATATACAGCTCATCACCGATTTGTGGGCCGACAAATTCAACCCGACGCATCTCCACTGGATTATCCGATTGTTGCAGTACATTCATGATGGCTTGGCTTTGCTCGGCGCTACTAATGCCTTCAACCACGGGTAAGCGGATCATCACGTCGCGTGAGGTACCGAAGTTTTGCACCTGATAATCACGATAATTTAAGCTGGCAATTTTAGAGCGAACCTCTTCTAAATCAGCCGGTTGCTCATAAGCTACCTCCATAATGGTACCGCCGGTAAACTCAATGGAGAGATTAAAACCACGCGTCGCAATAAAAAAGATAGCTAATAAGAACATCACCAAACTGATCAAATTCAGAACCAAAGAATAGTTCATGAATGGGATGGTTCGACGGATACGAAATAATTCCATAATTAATACATCCTTTATGCGCGCTTAATTAAGCTTTGTTTGGCTTGCTATCACTAGCTTGTGCGGATTTGTTGCTTAATTTATTGTCATCACGCCAAACCGTACCGATAGCTAGTTTTTTCACACCACGACGACCGCCGTACCAGAGATTAACCAAGGCACGTACACCGACCACAGAGGAGAACATTGACGTCAAGATCCCCAAACAATGGACGATGGCAAAGCCGCGGATAGGACCTGGTCCACTAAATGCCAAGAGCGCAATACCCACAATGAGAGAGGTTAAGTTGGAGTCAAAAATCGTACCCCAAGCTCTGTCAAAACCAATATTAATGGCTTGTTGCGGTGTGGCCCCGTGACGCAGCTCCTCGCGGATACGTTCATTAATCAGCACGTTAGCGTCAATCGCCATACCGAGGGTTAGGGCAATTGCTGCAATCCCTGGGAGGGTCAGTGTGGCTTGTAGTAGTGATAATAAAGCGAGTAATAAAACCACGTTAAATACTAGCCCTAAGGTCGAGAAAAGACCAAATAGGTGATAGTAAATAATCATGAAAATAGCAATCGCCATAAAGCCCCAAAGTGTCGATTTGAAACCTTTTTCAATATTTTCGGCACCTAAACTGGGACCAATGGTACGCTCTTCAATAATCGACATGGGCGCTGCTAATGAACCGGCACGTAGTAGTAGGGCGGTGTCAGCCGCTTCGGTCAAACTCATGGAGCCAGATATTTCGACTTGACCGTTAGGGATTTCGGAACGAATCACAGGCGCTGTGACTACCTGTCCGCGGTTATTTTCAAACAGCACAATGGCAATGCGCTTACCAATATTGTTGCGTGTCGTTTCGCGGAAAATACGGGCGCCATTATCATCTAAACTTAAATTAACTGTCGGCTGTTGAGATTGAGGATTACGACCGGCGGTAGCGTCTTGTAGGTTTTCACCGGTTAAGAGCACTTGACGACGGAGTAAGATTGTCTGACCGTCGGTGTCTTTAAAGGCCTCCATCCCAAAAGGTACCGTGCCTGCGGCAATGGCTGCTAGCGCCGTGGGTGAATCCTCTACCATACGCAGTTGTAGCGTGGCGGTACGACCGAGAATCTCTTTGGCGCGCGCCACATCCTGAATACCCGGTAGCTGCACCACAATACGGTCATTACCCTGTTGTTGAATTACCGGCTCAGCTACCCCTAACTCATTAATACGATTGTGTAGAGTGATGATATTTTGTCTGAGCGCCGTTTCTTGAATGCGGATAATTTCACTTTCATTAATTTCGCCAATCAGTAAATACTGGCTGCCTCTATCCAATGTACTAAAGCTTAATTCAGGCATCATCGTGCGCAATTGGCCTAAGGCTTGATCGCGCGCTGCGGCAGAAGCAAAGAGGGCCTGAATCGAAGAGCCTTCGCGGCTAACTTGCTGAGTATCAATGCCACGTGTGCGTAAGTTATTACGTACATCGTTGCTGAGGGTGTCATAACGCGACTCCAAGGCCCCATCCATATCCACTTGTAAGAGGAAATGTACACCACCACGCAAATCCAAACCTAAGAACATGGGGCGTGCATTGAGCGCTGTCAGCCAGTCGGGAGAATCAGATAAAAGATTCAGCGCCACGGTGTATTCTGGCTCTTCCGGATTGCGGATCAAGGCCTTTTCAATAACGTCCTTGGCTTTTAATTGAAGATCGGGCGTGGCAAAGCGAACTCGGACATTACCAATTGAATTACTCATGGAGTAATAGGCCCCAGTGTAGGGTATTTGCTCCTGAGCTAGTAAGTTTTCAATTTGTCTTAAGGTGTTTTCATCGACTTTGCGTGTGACATTGGTGCTGGTAACTTGAACTGCTGGCGACTCACCAAAAAAATTAGGTAAGGTATACAGTATGCCCAGTAATAATGCCACCAGAACGATAAGGTATTTCCATAGAGGGTAACGATTCATGCCGAAGGTCTTTAGAGTGCGTGAGAGAAATGCAATTACCCGCTTTTTAAGGGCGGGTAAAGGCTAAATTAGCAAAAGAAATTATAAACTTCTAATGGTGTCTTTAGGTAAGACGGCGGTTACTGCTTGACGCTGCACCATGATCTCAACCGGCTTTGAAGCTAAGTCTGCGACTTCTAATGCGATGTAACCAGAATCTGTGATGCGGTTAATGCGACCTACCAAACCACCGGCAGTCACAACTTCGGTGCCGACTGTTAGATTGTCAACCATGTTTTTGTGCTCTTTTTGACGCTTCATTTGTGGGCGGATCATTAAGAAATACAACACCACAAACATCAAAATAATGGGTAAAAAGCCCATCAAGCCGGCACTTTCTTGTTGGGCTAGGCTGGCGCTTAGTAAATCGACTAAGTTCATAAAACTCTCCAAATTTCCTTAGTTGAGAAATTTTTAAATGGTTGTTAAAAATAAAATGGCTCTAGATTTTAACCGATCATTGTAGCCTTTTCTTGTCTTATTCAATACCTTTTGCGCGATCTTTATGGAATTGCGCTTGCCATTGATCAAATCGGTTCTGTTCTAGTGCCTCCCGTATCTCCTGCATCAGGTTCAGGTAATAATGTAAATTATGCAGTGTATTTAAGCGCGCACCAGTAATTTCATTGGCTCGGTGGAGGTGGTGTAAATAAGCCCGTGAGAAATGACTGCAGGTATGACAGCTGCAGCTCGGGTCGAGTGGGCGCATATCATCTTTGTAGCGTGCATTGCGGATTTTAAGATCACCAAAACGGGTAAAGAGCCAACCGTTACGCGCATTACGTGTGGGCATCACGCAGTCGAACATATCCACCCCTTGGCTAACGGCATACACTAAATCTTCCGGTGTGCCCACACCCATCAGATAGCGTGGTGCATTGTCTGGTAGTTGGTGGGCAACGTGTTGTAATACACGCTGCATATCTTCCTTGGGCTCACCTACCGATAAACCGCCAATGGCATAGCCATGAAAGCCAATATCAACCAAACCGTCCAAGGATTCCTTGCGTAAGTCCTCAAACATACCGCCTTGTACAATGCCAAAGAGGGCGTTGGAATTTGCCAGTTCATTAAATGCGTTTTTCGAACGCTTGGCCCAACGCAAGGAAAGGCGCATTGAACGTGCCGCTTCCTCATGGGTGGCCGGGCGGCCATCAATTAAATAAGGGGTGCACTCATCCAATACCATGGCGATATCGGAATTTAGCGCAGTTTGAATGCGCATGGACTCTTCAGGTGAGAGAAAAAGCTTTTCGCCGTTTAAGGGCGAGGAAAACTTCACTCCTTCCTCGTGTAATTTGCTGCGTAAATTACTTAAGCTAAAAACCTGAAAGCCGCCGGAGTCTGTCAAAATTGGCTTTTTCCACTGCATAAAATCATGCAGACCCCCAAACTTCTGAATCACCTCGGTACCGGGACGTAACCAGAGGTGAAAGGTATTTCCTAAAATCACTTGTGAGCCAATGCTCTCTAGCTCGTGCGGTAACATGGCTTTAACTGAGCCATAGGTACCGACCGGCATAAACATCGGTGTTTGCACTGTGCCGTGGTTTAGTTTGATGGCGGCCCGTCTGGCTTTGCCGTGGGTATTAAGTAAGGTAAATTCTAAAGCTGACATTGATACGTGAATTTTAAACGAGTTGATCAAAAATCAATAAACATGGCATCGCCATAACTAAAGAAGCGATAGCGCTGCTGAATGGCGTGCTGGTAGGTTTTTTTCATGCTGTCCAATCCCATCAGTGCAGCAACGAGCATTAAGAGGGTGGACTGCGGTAAATGGAAGTTAGTGATTAAGGCATCAACCACTTTAAACTGATACCCTGGGGTAATAAATAAACGGGTATCTCCTTGGTGCGCAAGCGGGCAACGCATTGCTTCTATCGTACCACCAAATTGTGCTGCCGATTCCAAAGCACGCACGCTCGTGGTTCCTACGGCAATCACCCGACCACCGGCTGCCCGCGCCGATTGAATCGCCGTCACGACCTCGGGGCCAACCTCATACCATTCGGCATGCATGATATGGTCCTTGATGGCTGTGGTTCTCACCGGTTGAAAGGTGCCGGCACCGACATGTAAGGTGACAAAGGTGGTGTTAATGCCTTTTTGTCTTAACTGCTCCAACAGCTCATTATCAAAGTGGAGACCAGCGGTTGGGGCTGCCACTGCTCCCGGGGTTTTAGCATAGACGGTCTGATAGCGTTCATCATCCTCTGCATCTGGGGTGTGCGTAATATAAGGTGGTAAAGGAGTGGCGCCGAACTCCTCCAGCAATGGTAGTAATGGCTTAGAAAACACTAATTCGTAGAGCGCATCCTCACGGCCCAGGACCTGTGCGCTAAATTGATCATCCGCAAAATGCAGTGTGCTATCAAGTTTGGGCGCTTTACTGGCCTTAATATGGGCAAGGGCACGCTGATCGTCAAGTAAGCGCTCAATTAAAATCTCAATCTTGCCACCGCTGCTTTTGTGACCAAAAAGCCTCGCTTTAATTACCTTGGTGTTATTAAATACTAATAAATCATGGGGTTTCACAAAGTCAATGAGCTCGGTAAATTGATGGTCATGACAATGGCCCTGCGCATCCACGCGTAACAAGCGGCTTTTATTACGCTGCTCGGCAGGTGATTGTGCAATTAAGTCTTCAGGTAATTCGTAATCAAAATCACTCAACGTTAAGGTGTTGTCGAGTGGGGGCAGTGTTAAGGAGTTGTTATTCATATCTTTCTGAGAGCTAAAAAGCAATTATAAGGCCTAGCTGTGCTTGATAACGTTTCTACTGCGAATGTCAGCGATTTAGTGTGATTATTAACGCTCTCCGCGTAGCAAAAAAATTATCACAGAGATGAGAAAGTGTGTCTTTTTTTGATAGACTAAGCCTTAACAAAAAAATTAACACACCCCCCAATTTTGCGGAGATTTTATGGCTATTCATGAGGTTAAGCATCCTTTAGTGCAACACAAACTCGGTTTGATGCGCGAGATTAATTTAAGTACTAAGAGTTTTAGGGAGTTGGCAGGCGAGGTAACCACTTTGTTAACCTATGAGGCGACTAAGGATTTTGCCTTGGAAGAGCATGAGGTGCAGGGTTGGTGTGGTCCGGTTAAGGTACAAAAGCTGAGCGGGAAAAAAGTCACGGTGGTGCCAATTTTACGTGCGGGTATTGGTATGTTAGAGGGCGTATTAACCTTAATTCCCGGTGCCAAGGTGAGTGCGGTGGGGATTGCCCGTGATGAAAAAACGTTTGAAGCAGCGACTTATTTAAAAAAATTGGTTGATGATTTAGACCAGCGTTTGGCAATTATTATTGATCCGATGTTAGCAACGGGTGGCTCCATGGTGGCGACTATCGATATGCTAAAGCAAGCCGGTTGTAGGGAAGTGCGTGCCTTGGTGCTAACGGCTGCACCCAAAGGTATTGATGCCGTGCTTTCTAAGCATCCTGATGTGCAAATTTATACCGCTGCCATTGATGAGGGCTTAGATGCGAATAACTATATTCTGCCAGGCCTGGGTGATGCTGGTGATCGTATTTTCGGGACTCGACAAAAGGATTAAACGAGCCTATACCATTGATATTCGGTTCTTGTCAGCAAATATTGCTAAGGGTAATAATTTAACTCTTTGCTTGATGATAGCAACTGTTTTGCGTTAAAACATAGTTATAGTCATTTAACATTAAACTGATTGAAGGAGAGTAAAATGGCCACTACAAATAATGCGAAAAAGAATATTGAAAATATCAAAGACACGGTTCAACAAACAGAAGAAGAATTATTAGAAAGCTTACAAGCTGCGATTAAGGATGCGGAAAAGATTCTTGGTGAAGCCAAATCTGCAAATGAAGCCAAAGCTAAGGAGCTACGCGCTAAAGCACGTGAAACACTAGAAGCAGCTTACGGTAGTTTTGAAGATGCCAAGGATAGCATTGTCGATCAAGGTAAAGAGCTGGTTGACCAGGGTAAGGACTGGGCCGAGCGCCACTATAGCAAGGGTAAACGCACTGCCGCCAGACTATATGAGCAAGGTCATGACTATGTCGACGATATGTACGACAGCGCGCTTGAGTTTAGAGATGATATGGTGGACCGTGGTCATCAATTTGCCGAAGAGGCCGATGATTATGTACACCAAAACCCTTGGACTACCATCGGTATTGCCAGTGTTGCTGCTTTATTATTAGGCGTTATTATTGGTCGTCGCTAATCTTTTTAGTTGTTATTAGCTTTTATTTTAGCAATTTAAATAGATTCCCGTAGATAGCTAAATTGGCGCTAGTGCTAAGTCTAGGTGTTTCTAGATAGCCTTAGCGCCTTTTTAGTGTTTAATAAAAGGTGAGTCATTATGTCCTTAGCTCAGGATTCAAAAGATTTAGTTAATACGATCGCCGCCACCCTAAGTAATCGAGCGGAGTTATTTGGGCTCGAGCTGGTTGAGGAGCGCAAGCGTTTTGTAAGTGCTGTGGTGTTTGGTGTGGCAGCGGCAATTTTAGGCATGTTTTTTCTCTTGGGGTTGTCCTTTTTAGCATTGATGCTGTTATGGGATAGTCCTTATCGTTATGCCGTCGTCGGTGGTGTGACAGTGCTCTATGCAGTGTTGGCCTTAGCTTGTATCGCCAAATTAAAAGCGTTATTTACGGACAGCAAACCCTTTGCGGCAAGTGTGCAAGTGCTTAAAGATGATGCGGCTAAGCTTAAGGGTGAGATGCTGACGGCACCGCCATTTAGTCCTGCGGCATCCCGCTCGGATACAAGTGCAGGGTCAAGGGAGGTTTAAGATGACGAATCAGGTAAAAAAATCTCAGCAGCCGGATAAGCGTAAAGCGCTCTTAATGGCTAAAATTTATGCCGAGCGTGAGTTGATCGGTTTACAGGGTCAGCGCTTGATCTATGATGTTAAGCCATCCACAATCAAAAACAACCTGTTTGAAGGCGCCGTTGAACGACTAGACCAGAGCCGCAGCGCTAGCCGTTTATTTGCTTATGTTGATCGCCATCCGGCGATTAGCTGGGCGGTGGCGCAATTATTAAGACAGGGGGTTAAGCGTAGCCGTTCGTCTTTATGGCGTCCTTTAGCGTTTGGCTTGGCTGCCTGGTTTGTGAATGGTCGCAAGCGTGCTATTCGACGTGAGGCTGCGCGTAAAACACCATTGACGGGGCCACGTGTGCGGGCGCATTCGATGCCGTTGAAGGCTGAGGATGAGGCGCTTTATCTGGACGCTGCAGAACGAGCTGTCCAAGGCACTCGCCCAGACAGTCCAGCGCCAAGACAGCGTGTTAGACGCAGACTGCTGCGTCGTCGTAGCTAAACACCAAGGCTGTTAGGCATAAAAAATGGCAGTTGGAAAATTGAATCCACTGCCATTTTTTTATATAGCGCTTAGTGCCTTAATTGCTCAGCGTCTCAACTTGGGCCTCACGTCGAGCTTCATCCGGTAGGATGCGGGCGATTAAGGCATTGTCCATGCCTTGCATATTAGGGATTTGCACAAAAATACCACTACCGGCGGCCACCTCAGTAGGCTCACCATTGCGTAGCATTTGCTCCAAACGTACCGTTTTATTGCCGCTTGGATGGATAATCTCAATTTCATCACCCACTCTGAAGTGGTTTTTGACATCAATCATGGCCCAGCCATTTTCATCAATTTCAGTGACCTGACCGACAAACTGACTGCGTTTTGAGATGGAGTGACCGCTTAGGTAGTTTTGATAATCTTGCGTTTGGTGTCGCTCTAGAAAGCCACTGGTGTAGCCGCGATTAGCCAGACCTTCGAGATCAGCTAATAAGCTGTAATCAAACGGTCTACCCGCAACCGCATCATCAATCGCACGGCGATAACTTTGTGCTGCTCTGGCGACGTAGTAAACAGACTTGGTGCGTCCCTCAATTTTCAGTGAGTCGACACCGATTTCCGCCAGTTTGGCAACCGATTCAATCGCTCGTAAATCCTTAGAGTTCATGATATAGGTGCCATGCTCGTCCTCCATAATCGGCATATAGGAGCCGGGACGATTGGTTTCTTCGATGAAATACACCTTATCAGCTAAGGGGTGACGTTGTTGGCCATTAATTCCCTCAAAGAGGCTGTCGGCCTCCTCTTTGGCGTGTTCGAAGTTAAAGCCTTGTAATAGGGAGGGTTCAGGCGTGCCGCTATGATCCTCAGCTGAATCATAGACCGTGTAGTTCCAACGACAAGCATTGGTACAGGTGCCTTGGTTCGGATCACGATGGTTAAAATAACCTGACAATAAGCAGCGACCGGAGTAGGCGATACAGAGGGCGCCATGCACAAAAACCTCAAGCTCCATATCAGGTACTTCCTGGCGGATCTCAGCGATTTCCTTAATTGAAAGTTCGCGCGATAAAATAATGCGTTCAATACCGACGCTTTGCCAGAAGCGTACACCCCAGTAATTGGTGGTATTGGCTTGCACTGATAAGTGAATTGGCATGTCCGGCCAACGCTCACGCACCATCATAATTAAACCAGGGTCTGCCATAATCAGCGCATCAGGCCGCATCGCAATCAGCGGCTCCATATCACTTAGAAAAGTCTTTAGTTTGTTGTTGTGCGGTAAGGTGTTAACCGTCAGGTAGAACTTTTTATTGCGTTGATGTGCCTCAGTAATCGCTTGCTCTAACACAGTTAGTTTGGCGAACTCGTTATTACGCACACGCAAGGAGTAGCGCGGGCTACCGGCATAGACGGCATCTGCGCCGTAATCATAGGCAGCACGCATGCGTTCTAAGCCGCCAGCAGGTAGTAATAATTCAGGTGCTTTCATGTATATTAAAATCGTCGCTTCTTAGGTGAAGATGATGTCAGTGAATATGTATTTTGGCGCGCAAAGTACTAAAGCGCTTATGCCTGAAAATCAGGAGTTAAGCGCTATATTTTAATTTATACTGCGCCGCTATGTAAGCTAAGGCTTTGTTTTTAATAAAATAAATTAAAAACCTAGCTGCTGCCACAAAGCATCGACGCGCTGCTTGACCTCGGACTTCATGGTGATGGGAATACCCCATTCTCTATCGGTTTCACCGGGCCATTTGTTGGTGGCGTCCATGCCCATTTTACCCCCAAGACCGGATACGGGGGAGGCAAAGTCCAGATAATCAATAGGGGTATTTTCTACTAACAACGTATCACGGGCTGGATCCATGCGTGTGGTCATGGCCCAGATGACCTCTTTCCAGTCACGGGTATTGACATCTTCATCCACTACCACGATAAATTTCGTGTACATAAATTGACGCAAAATACTCCATACACCAAACATCACGCGCTTGGCATGACCAGCATATTGCTTGCGGATGGACACCACTGCCATGCGATAACTACAACCCTCGGGTGGTAGATAGAAATCCACGATCTCGGGTAATTGCTTACGTAGCAGCGGCACAAATACCTCATTCAGTGCCACGCCTAAAACGGCTGGTTCATCAGGTGGTTTGCCTGTGTAGGTGCTGTGGTAAATGGGGTTTTTGCGCATGGTAATGCGCTCCACGGTAAACACTGGGAACCAGTCCTGCTCATTATAGTAGCCGGTATGATCGCCATAAGGTCCCTCTAAGGCCAGCTCATAATTGGCTAAAAAGCCCCCCGGCATAGGCGGCATTTCCTCACTTAGATGTGGGGCAATGGCAGCGGGATGGTTGTTTGGCAATATATGGCCTTCAAGTACAATTTCGGCACTGGCGGGCACCTGTAGCTCATTGCCGATCGACTTAACTAACTCGGTGCGTGAGCCTCTGAGTAGGCCAGCAAATTGATATTCTGATAAGCTGTCTGGCACGGGTGTCACTGCGCCCAAGATGGTGGCTGGATCCGCTCCTAGGGCAACGCTGATTGGAAAGGGCTTGCCAGGATTGGCAAGCGCATGATCGCGAAAGTCCAAGGCACCGCCGCGATGCGACAACCAACGCATAATCAGCTTATTAGGTCCTAGTAATTGCTGTCGATAAATACCGAGATTTTGACACTTTGCATGAGGCCCCTTGGTAATCACTAAACCCCATGTGATTAAGGGTGCGACATCACCAGGCCAGCAGGTCTGAATCGGCAGCTGGTTTAAATCCACGGCATCGCCCTCTAGTACAATCTCCTGACAAGGTGCAGAGCGTTGAACCCTAGGTGCCATATCCCACAGCGCCGACTTTAGCATGGAGACCTTTGAAAATGCGTCCTTAAGGCCGCGTGGTGGTTGCGGTTCACGCAATTCAGCTAGCAACTCACCGACTTCTGTTAAGGCTGAAATATCTTCGGCCCCCATGCCCCACGCAACGCGTTCAGGGGTGCCGAACAGATTGGTCAAGACCGGCATGGAGGCTTTTTGTCCCTGGTGCTGGGCGTAATTAAATAGCAGGGCAGGACCCTCAGCACGCAACACACGGTCACTGATCTCAGTCATTTCCAAGTCGGTGGAAATGGCAATATCGATAGCTTTTAATTGTCCGCGTTGCTTTAATTGTTGGAGAAAATCTCTGAGATCCTTATATTTCACCTAAAAAATCCTCTAATCGTTGTACTGCGATTTTTAATTGCTCAATGCCGGTGGCATAAGAAAGACGGAGCATTTTCTTCGCATGGGCAGGACCAAAATCTAGTCCCGGTACCGTGGCAATACCCGCTTTTTCTAATAGTTGGTTGGCAAAATCAACGCTATTATCACTAAATTTACTAATATCGCAATAAATATAAAACGCCCCATCTGGTTTTACTGGGACCTCAATGCCTAAGCGCGCCAATTCAGGTAGTAAGTAATCACGACGCTCTTTAAAGGCGGCACGTCTTTTTTCATAAATTGCCATGGACTCTGGAGCAAAGCATGAAATAGCCGCATGTTGGGCGAGGGTAGGAGCACAAATCGTCAAACTACTGGAGATTTTTTCAAAGGCTGGCACCAAATGCTCTGGAGCAATAATCCAGCCTAGACGCCAACCGGTCATGTTAAAAAACTTGGAAAAGCTATTAATCACCACAATTTCTGGGTCGTGTGCAAGCCCTGATTTAGCCTGATGGTCATAGCTTAAACCTAAGTAAATCTCATCTAAAATCACAATACCACCGAGTGACTTCACGGTAGCGCAGATTTTAGCTAGCTCTTCTTCAGTGATGCTGGTGCCGGTCGGGTTGCTCGGCGAGGCAATTAAGACTGCACGTGTTTTAGGTCCCCAATTGGCTTTGATATTCTCAGCCGATAGCTGAAAGCGATTCTCTGGCGTGCAAGGGACGAGTTTAGTTGTGGCACCAGCAGTCAAAATAAAATTAAAATTAGCCGGATAATAGGGATCGGGCATTAAGACCTCATCCCCTGGATTTAATAGGGTCTGAGCCGCCAGTAATAAAGCCCCAGAGGCCCCGGTTGTGATAATCACTTGTTGGTGGCTAATATTGCTGCCGAATTGCTCATTATAATAATCGGCAATGCAGAGACGTAGAGGCTCTAAGCCTAGGGTTGCGCTGTAGCCACTGAGACCATTTTCGGTGGCCTTGATAAGCGTCTCGCACACCAGTGGTGGTGCGGTAAAATCGGGCTCGCCGATACTTAAACTGATAATATCACGGCCGGCTTCACGTAATGCTTGTGCCTTTTTGGCAAACTCAACAGCATGGAAAGTGACCGATTCTGCAACACGATTAGCTGGTTTAAACATAGATATCAATGCCTGATATAAAAATAGCTGGACTAAGCCAATATGATTAGATAGCAAAAAGTTTTACCATTATACTTGTTCGATTGCCTGCTTTGCTATGGAGAGACACAGTTTAAAATTTGCATGTGCTAGCTTATGGATAGACGTTCTTTTTTAAAAATACACAACGCCGCTGCCGATGAGGCATGGTCTTTGTTTTGCAATCGGCTCCGACGTTTTGTGCATGGGGCATGGGAGAGTCTAGCTGAGAGTAGCGATGGTTATCCGCAGGCACGTTTGCAATTAGAGCGGACACTTGATTTTGACCATGTGCGCGCCTTGGCTGAGCAGTATGATATTGCCTTGGTGCTAGATGGCACGCTACCCTTTGATGCCTTAATTGGTCGCCCCGGCTTGTGGTTAAAGCTGCCGCAGACCATGGAGGAGCCTGATTTTTTCAGTGAAGAGGCTTGTCTTGCCCCCGCGACCACCTTGGTGGGTACATTACTTGAGCAGGGTTATGAGCAGTTCAGAGGGGTGCCGCCACTGCTTAATTTGGCGCAATGGTTTGCTGATCCTCATTATCATGATATGCGTCCTGGACTTAGTTTTTTATCTGGGGTAGAGCGTATGCAGGTGGTTTTTGCCAATGGCGATAAGGCGGTGGTGGGTGGCTTTGGAGTAAATGATACCGCACCTTTAAACATTGCCATTTTACATAAAGCCATTCCACGGTTATTTGAGATGTTGCAGCAAACTCAGATTCGGGAGGCACTTGAAGCACCGATTTGGCCTTATGCATATCGCTTCGATGCCTTACACAATAAGCATGTCGATCCGAATATCGCTCGGGTATTTTTAGGGCATCGTGGTAGTTTGTTATGGGTACAATCTTTGGTAATACGCAAAATACCTCCGCTCCGGCGCCTTTTGCGGACAGCTGCAGAGTGGCAACAGGGCTATGCTGAGGGGCTTTGCGGGGGTGAAGCGGATTTAGAAATTAAGCAATTATTCGACCCAACAGGCATGTATCCCTACTTTGACGAGCTATTCAAGACTTTTTAATGTAATTCATTAAATAATACGTTAGTATTGAGTATAAATTAGCGAGTACGCTGAATTGCTGTCATCCCCTGTGTTGATAGCGCGTCCGCTGTCATTATTTCATCATCACTCTCAAGAATTAAGGATTTTATCAATGGACGATACGTTGCGCGAAGCCGCCTTGTTTTATCACCGACAGGGTAAGCCGGGTAAGATTTCGGTAGAACCGACTAAAAAGCTGGCTAACCAGCGAGACTTGGCCTTAGCTTATTCCCCGGGTGTGGCTGCGGCTTGTGACGAAATTGTTAAGGACGCCGCAAACGCTAGCCTGTATACAGCGCGCGGTAACCTGGTGGGCGTTATTACTAACGGTACGGCTGTCTTAGGCTTGGGCGAGATCGGTGCCTTAGCCTCTAAGCCTGTGATGGAGGGTAAGGCTGTACTATTTAAGAAGTTCGCCGGGATTGATTGCTTTGATATTGAAATTAATGAAAAGGATCCGGAGAAATTAGTTGAAATTATCGCTGGATTAGAGCCTACCTTCGGTGGTATTAACTTAGAGGATATTAAAGCGCCGGAGTGTTTTATAGTCGAGCAAAAATTACGCGAGCGTATGCGTATCCCGGTGTTTCATGATGATCAGCATGGTACGGCGATTTGTGTAGCTGCTGCCTTTATTAATGGTCTTAAGGTGGTTGATAAAGCTATCGATGAGGTGAAGTTGGTGGTGTCCGGCGCCGGCGCAGCAGCCTTAGCCTGTCTGGATTTGTTAGTGGATTTAGGTGTGCCGCTTGAAAATATCTGGGTGAGCGATATTGAGGGCGTTGTTTACAAGGGTCGTACCTTGTTGATGGATGAGAAAAAGGCGCGTTACGCTCAAGAAACCTCGCTGCGTACCCTTGATCAGATTATTGATGGCGCTGATGTTTTCTTGGGACTATCTGCAGGGGGTGTGTTAAAGCAGGATATGGTTAAAAAAATGGCTGCGCAACCCTTGATTTTAGCCTTGGCAAATCCTAATCCTGAAATTCTGCCAGAGCTAGCCAAAGAGGTGCGTCCGGATGCGGTCATTGCAACCGGTCGTTCTGATTACCCGAATCAGGTAAATAACGTACTTTGTTTCCCCTATATTTTCCGTGGTGCACTCGATGTCGGTGCTATCAGCATTACGCGTAATATGGAAATTGCGTGTGTGCATGCGATTTGTAATTTGGCTCAAGAGGAACAAAATGAGCGTGTGGCGGCGGCTTATGAAGTGACGGAGGTATCCTTTGGTCCCGAATACTTGATTCCGAAGCCCTTAGATCCGCGCTTAATTACCCGCATTGCGCCAGCCGTTGCGAAAGCCGCGATGGAAGATGGGGTGGCCACACGTCCGATTGCGGATTTTGATGAGTATATCGGTAACTTAAAAGAGTTTGTTTATCACTCAGGTGCCTTTATGCGCCCTCTATTTACGATGGCGCGTCAATTTAATATCGAACAGGATAAGAAATCTCGTATCGTCTTTACCGAGGGTGAGGATGAGCGTGTGTTACGTGCGGTGCAAGTATTGTTAGACGAAAAAATTTGCGCACCGATCTTAGTGGGTCGACCTGAGGTCTTAGCTAAGCGTATTAAGCAGTACGGATTACGCATTGATTTAGAGACGCAAGTAGAAGTGGTAAATCCTGAGATGGATGATCGCTACAAGGTGTATTGGCAGTCTTATTGGGAGATGCGTAAGCGTGCCGGTGTGAGCCAAGAGCTGGCGCGTGTGGAAATGCGTCGACGCATGACCTTGATTGGTGCGATGTTGATGCACCTTGGTGAGGCTGATGGCATGATTTGTGGTACGGTCGGCACCTATACCGGTCATTTGCAGTGGATTGATCAGGTCTTAGGGATGGATGAAAATGTTAGTACCTACGGTGCGCTAAGCTTATTAATCCTACCTGAGCGAGTGATTGCCATAGCCGATACACATGTTAATCCAGATCCCACGCCTGAAGAAATTGCTGAGATCACCTTAATGGCTGCTGCCGAGTTGAGACATATTAAAATCAACCCTAAGGTAGCACTGTTATCGTCTTCAGACTATGGTACGGATTTTCCGATTTCTGGTGAAAAAATGCGTAAAGCATTAGAAATCATCCGTGAGCGTGATCCAGCGCTTGAAATTGATGGGGAAATGCACGGCGATATGGCGCTGAATGAGGCTTTACGCAAGAAGCGTATGCCGGATTCGCCATTGACTGGGAGTGCTAATTTAGTGATTTGCCCTGATATGCAAAGTGGTAATATTGCGTATAACTTATTAAAGTCTTCTGTCGGCAGTAATGTATCCATCGGTCCTTTCCTTTTAGGATGTAAAAAACCGGTGCATATTTTGACTTCCAGTGCGACGGTGAGACGAATTATTAATATGACAGTCTTGGCTGTGGTTGATGCAAATACCCGTGCATCCTAGGGTCAAATTATTTTAAAATTGAAATTAGTATCTCAGTTATTGCTTGTTTGAGGAGATGGGATGGTCAAAAAAACAGCGACAAGCTTAGAGCAAGTCTTTGCAGTAGGTGGCGCGATTCCAGAGGAGCTTGCCCAGCTTGAAGCGGTCAGTGAATTGGCTGCTTCCCAAGGTTTGACCTTTTTTAATGTTAATTGTGATAAAGCGCGTAATGTTTCAGCTGTATTACGTGCAGTATCCAAGGCGGTCGATTATCCATCTTTTTTCGGTTCGGATACAGACGCCTTATTGGACTGTCTTAATGAAACCAATACGGATCAGAAAAAGGGCATGGTGCTCTGGCTCCAGAGTCTGCATTCAGAGGATGATGCGTTGCGAGAGTTTGCTGGGCAGTTAGACGGCATCTTGCAGGATGTGACTAAATTTGCTGAGAGCAAGGGGCGCCGCTTTGCTTATTTTGTTGAGCATGTTGGTCCGCATGAGGCGCCTGAGCCTGGTAAGGCACCCACACGTTATGGTGAGATTGACGAGTAATTAAGTTAAGCTTGCTTTAGTTGCTGTCAGGCTTCGGGACGTTGCTTCCGAAGCCTGAATTGTAAGAGCTAGGGTGGAAGTGCGATCAGTTCCAGTCTAATAGGGCTAGGCAGGCAGAGGCCAGGGCAAGTCCGGCGGTTTCAGTTCTGAATATGCGCTCTCCCCAAATCACTTTTTGCAAGGTGGAGCGACTGCTGTGGTCTTGGCCATAAGAAGCAAAGAGAGCCAGTTCATTATCTGACCAGCCACCTTCAGGCCCGATCAAAAGACAAATCGACGCCAGTGTCTCC
Source organism: Oligella sp. HMSC09E12 (assembly GCF_001808505.1). Taxonomy (NCBI): domain Bacteria; kingdom Pseudomonadati; phylum Pseudomonadota; class Betaproteobacteria; order Burkholderiales; family Alcaligenaceae; genus Oligella; species Oligella sp. HMSC09E12. The sequence goes on along the minus strand of NZ_KV793568.1, from coordinate 6,944 downwards.
GGCGCTAAGTGGTCTCGGTACTGTATTAAATAATCGCTGAGTTTGCTGCCATTTTCATGATGACAGAGTAGCAGTAAATCATAGGATTGCTGCTCTAAAAACTGCTTTATTGAGCTTACATCACTCACAGCCAAGGGGAGATTGCGACCGCATTGCTCAGCTGAGCTATTGGCGATGCTTTGCCAGCGCTGTAGGCGCTTTTGTAGGCGATTGCCGCTTAGCTGTAAGATCGAACGCTCTGCCTTTAGTGGATGAATCGCAAGCACCCCCAACTCGCTATTTTTTTCTATAATCCAGTCCATTTTATCGCCGCTCGGTAGGGCTTGGGCAATGGCAAGGTGTCCACCTGGTAAACGGTTGTCTGCAGTGAAAGTGCCGATACGAGCTTTGGCTACGCCATTGTCAAAAAATAGCTGTGCCGCAAACTCCCCTCCTTGACCATTAAATAAAACTATCCCATCACCATCACGTAAACGTAAACTACGCCCTGCATGATTAGCAATCTCCTGCGACAACACCACAGTCTCGTTAGTGGCTAAGGGGGCGGGATAGAAAAAGCGGGGTAGGGACATAAAGCTCCATGGAACAAAGGATAAATGATAGAATGTTAAACCACAATAATTTGCTTAAATTATAAGCCACTTATCACAAAATTTCTGATATAGGACGGATATGAACTCTTCCTCAGGTATTCAACCGACGGATTTAGCAAATGCGATTCGCGCCCTTTCGATGGACGCTGTTCAACAAGCCAATTCCGGGCATCCCGGCGCCCCCATGGGCATGGCTGAAATTGCTGTTGCACTTTGGACGCGTCATCTAAATCACAACCCAAATAATCCACTTTGGCCTAATCGGGATCGTTTTGTACTATCTAACGGTCACGGCTCAATGCTACTTTATTCATTGCTGCATTTGAGTGGTTATGATTTACCGATAGAAGAGATTAAAAACTTCCGTCAATTACATTCCAAAACACCTGGTCATCCAGAAAACTTTGTTACTGCTGGGGTCGAGACCACCACCGGTCCTTTGGGGCAGGGTTTAGCGAATTCGGTTGGCTTTGCCTTGGCTGAGCAACTTTTAGCCAAGGAGTTTAATCGTCCTGGTCATGAGATTGTTGATCACAATACCTATGTATTTGTGGGTGACGGTTGTTTGATGGAGGGTATCTCGCATGAGGCATGTTCATTAGCCGGTACGCTTAAGCTTAATAAGCTGATTGTACTGTACGATGATAATGGCATTTCGATTGACGGTGAGGTGCAGCCTTGGTTTAGTGATGATACCGCTAAGCGTTTTGAAAGCTACGGCTGGCAGGTGATTCCGCAGGTGGATGGGCATGATGTTGAGGCGGTGAGTGCGGCGATTGAACAAGCCAAAACCTGGGCTGCTGAAGCTGATCGTGGTCCTACCTTAATTTGCTGTCGCACTGTTATCGGTCAGGGTTCGCCTAAATTGGCTGGTACGGCCAAGGTGCATGGTGCGCCTTTGGGAGCTGATGAAATTCAAGCCACGCGTCAAGCCATTGGTTGGGATGCTGAGCCCTTTGAGATTCCGGAAGCCATTAAATCGGCATGGGATTTACGCGAACAGGGTACACAAAAAGAAGCGCTTTGGGCGGATAAATTTGCTGCCTACAGTGCGGCTCATCCTGAGTTGGCACGAGAGTTTGAGCGCCGTATGCAGGGTGATTTACCAGCCGATTTCGCAGTACGTTTTCAAGCTTTCTTAGATGAAACCGTGCAGCGAGCTGAAACCGTTGCAACACGTAAGGCCTCGCAGTTTGTGATTGAGGCCTTGCAAGCGATGTTGCCTGAGTTGATTGGTGGTTCCGCTGACTTAACTGGTTCTAATTTTACTGATTGGTCGGGTGCGGTAGCCGTCCGAGCCGGTCAGGATACGCCAGCCGGACGTCATATTAATTATGGTGTACGTGAATTTGCGATGGCAGCGATGATGAACGGTATGGCTTTACATGGCGGTTATTTGCCTTTTGGCGGCACCTTTCTGACCTTTTCCGATTATTCGCGTAATGCCATTCGTATGGCGGCCTTGATGAAGCAGCGCGTGATTCATATCTTTACCCATGACTCTATTGGTTTGGGTGAGGATGGTCCGACACACCAGTCGATTGAGCATGCAAGTAGCTTAAGACTGATTCCTAATCTAGATGTCTGGCGCCCATGCGATACGGTAGAGACCGCGGTTGCTTGGCGCTCTGCTGTGGAGCGACCAGTAACAGTAGGGGCTCAGGTTAAAGATGGCGGGCCTAGCGCTTTACTACTTTCCCGACAAAATCTGCCGTTTATGCCGAGAACTGAGACTGCCTTGGCACAAATCGCCATGGGTGCTTATGTATTAAGTGATGCGGATAATGCGCAAGCGGTGATTGTAGCCACTGGTTCTGAGGTGGAAATTGCCATTAAAGCCCAACAGCAATTAGCTGCTGAGGGTATTGCTGTACGTGTGGTGTCCATGCCTTCAACTAATGTCTTTGATCGTCAGAGCAAAGCCTATCGTGAGGCAGTGTTGCCACCGGCTTTACCCACGGTGGCGGTAGAGGCGGGTAGTACCGACCTTTGGTATAAGTATGTAGGCCGTGATGGTGCGGTTGTTGGTATCGATAGTTACGGTGCATCAGCGCCGGCCGGTGAGTTATTTAATTATTTTGGCTTGACGGCTGAGAAAGTCGTTGCAGCGGTGAAGAATCTTTTATAAGGAGTCGAAAAATGACGATTCGTGTTGCTATTACAGGTTTTGGTCGTATTGGTCGTAACGTTTTACGTGCCCATTACGAAAACAATAAAAAGCATGATATCGAAATCGTGGCGATTAATATGTCCGGCGATTTTGAAACTAATGCCCATTTATTAAAATACGATACCACGCATGGTCGTTTTGATGCGGATGTGCAGTTAGACGGCGATCACTTTGTGATTAATGGCGATCGTATCCGTTTGTTTGCCACCCGCGATCCTAAGGAATTGCCTTGGGGTGAATTAGATGTGGACGTGGTGTTGGAGTGTACGGGTGCTTTTACTAGTAAAGCCAAGGCGCAAGTGCATTTAGAGTCTGGTGCTAAAAAGGTCATTATTTCAGCGCCTGGCGGTGATGATGTCGATGCAACGGTGGTTTACGGTGTTAACCAGGATGTTTTAAAAGCTGAACACACGGTGATTTCTGCTGCTTCTTGTACAACTAACTGCTTAGCCCCGTTGGTGAAGCCTTTACATGAGGCTATTGGGGTGGAAAATGGTTTAATGACAACTATCCACGCCTATACTAATGACCAGGTGCTATTAGATGTGCGTCATAAGGACTTGCGTCGTGCGCGTTCAGCCTCAATGAATATGATTCCGACCAAAACCGGTGCTGCCAAGGCACTAGGTTTGGTATTACCTGAGTTAAATGGTAAATTAGACGGTTATGCAGTACGGGTACCAACCATTAACGTATCGATGGTGGATTTATCCTTTATCGCTAAGCGCGAAACCACGGTTGATGAGGTTAATCGCATTCTTAAAGCTGCCTCTGAGGGTGAGTTAAAGGGTGTCTTAGGCTTTAATGATTTGCCGCTAGTTTCGACCGACTTTAATCACAGTAATGAATCCAGTATTTACGATGCCACCCTAACCAAGGTTAGCGGTCGTTTGGTCAAGGTATCTTCTTGGTACGATAACGAGTGGGGCTTCTCTCAGCGTATGCTGGACAATACAGTTGCTTTGATGAATGCTAAGTAATCAGCTGGCGACTCATTTCACAATGAAAATCAGTAATTAAGTAAAAGACAAAGGCGGCATTTCAACTACGGATTGAATGCCGCTTTGTTACTGCTAAACGCTATTTAAAATATAGCAGAGTCTTTGGGAGCTCTTCATGTTTAAAATTAAAACACTCGCTTCATTAGCTGAGCGGGGCGAATTAAAAAATAAGCGTGTCTTTATTCGCGCTGACTTAAACGTGCCTTTTAATAGTCAAGGCGAAATTACCGAGGATACACGCATTCGAGCGTCAATCCCAGGGATTAAACTGGCTTTGCAAAGTGGTGCAGCCGTGATGGTTTGCTCTCATTTAGGCCGCCCTGTCGAAGGAACAGAAGCTCGTCCTGAGGATAGTTTGGCACCTGTGGCAGCGCACATGGCTGAGCTTTTAGGTCAAGCAGTACCTTTAGTAAAGCACTGGGTTAATGGCGTTGATGTCAGTCCCGGTCAAGTAGTGGTGTTAGAAAACTGTCGTCTCAATGTCGGTGAGAAGGCCAATGCCGATGAGCTATCTCAACAAATGGCTAAGCTCTGCGATGTTTATGTAAATGATGCGTTTGGTACAGCGCACCGGGCCCAAGCCTCTACCCATGGTATCGCTAAGTTTGCTCCTGTTGCTTGCGCTGGTCCCTTATTAGAGGCAGAATTAGTCGCTTTAAGCGTGGCCTTAGAAAACCCTAAACGTCCGCTTGTCGCTATTGTGGGTGGTTCTAAGGTATCCACTAAATTGTCGATTCTAGAAAGCTTAGCTGATAAAGTCGATCAGCTGATTGTGGGCGGTGGTATTGCCAATACCTTTATGTTGGCTGAGGGTCTGAATATTGGGAAATCTTTAGCTGAGCCTGAACAGTTAGGGCAAAGTGAGGCGGTGATTAAGAAAATCCTTAGCCGCAACGCACACCTGCCGATTCCCGAAGATGTGGTGGTGGGTAAAGCCTTTGCCGCCGATACGCCTGCTGAGACAAAGTCTGCTACCGAAGTGGCTGAAGACGATATGATTTTTGATATTGGTCCTAAAACTGCGGCTAGCTTAGCTGGTATGTTAAGCAAAGCTGGCACCATTGTTTGGAATGGTCCGGTCGGTGTGTTTGAATTTGATGCCTTTGCTGGTGGTACGGAAGTGATTGCAAAAGCCATTGCTGAGAGTGAGGCCTTTTCTATTGCAGGGGGCGGTGACACCCTAGCCGCAATAGCTAAATTCGGTATCGCTGATAAGGTGAGTTATATCTCCACGGGTGGTGGTGCTTTCTTGGAGTTTTTGGAAGGTAAGAAGTTACCCGCTTTAGAAATTTTAGAGCAACGCTACGAAAGCTAAGTCATGTAAGTTTTTGCGCCGTGCTAGCAACGTGTGGCTAAACTAAACTAGCCTGATGGTATGATGCTTTACATACCATCAGGCTTTTTTGATGAAGCGTGTTAGTTATTATGCGTCATATCAAGTGGCACAATATATTTATCAAAGTCTTCAGCGCTTAAATAGCCAAGTGCGAGTGCCGACTCGCGTAGACTCAGCTTTTCATGATGCGCTTTTTTGGCAATTTCAGCCGCTTTATCATAACCAATATGCTTATTTAAGGCCGTGACAAGCATCAGATTTTTCTCTAGATTCTGCTTGATTTTTTCAAGTTCGGGCTCAATACCGACAGCGCAATGATCATTAAAGGCCAATGCCGCATCCGCTAGCAGCTGAATGCTTTCAAGTACATTATGAACCATCACGGGCTTATACACATTTAACTGGAAATTGCCTTGACTATTGGCAAAGGCGACAGCGGCGTCATTACCAAAGACCTGCACGCACACCATGGTCAGCGCTTCCGCCTGCGTGGGATTTACTTTGCCTGGCATAATAGATGAACCCGGTTCATTTTCGGGAATCGTAATTTCACCGATACCGCAGCGAGGGCCGCTCGCTAGCCAACGCACATCATTCGCCATTTTCATCAGAGCCATGGCCAGTGTGCGTAAGGCGGCTGAGGTTGCGCTTAGGGCATCATGTGCGGAAAGGGCAAAGAATTTATTTTTCGCACTACGGAAAGGGTAGCCAGTCGCTTTAGCAATATTCGCTGCGCATAGTTCACCAAATTGCGGGTGTGCATTGAGGCCTGTACCGACGGCCGTGCCGCCAATGGCTAAATCGTATAAGCCTTGCATATTGAGCTCAATAGACTCCATGCCGTAGTCAATTTGTGCGACCCAGCTGGAAATCTCCTGACCTAAGGTAATCGGTGTGGCGTCTTGTAAATGTGTGCGACCGGTTTTGACAATCTCTTTGTAAGCCTCGGCTTTAGCGGCGAGGGTATCACGCAAAACCTTAATGGCTGGGAAAAGTGTTTCCTTCAGCTCCAAAACGGTGGCAATATACATGGCGGTGGGGAAAGTGTCATTTGAAGACTGACCGCGGTTTACGTGATCATTAGGGTGAACCGGTGTTTTGGAGCCCATGCTGCCGCCAGCTAGTTCAATCGCACGATTAGAGATGACCTCATTGGAGTTCATATTGGACTGGGTACCGGATCCGGTTTGAAACACAACGAGCGGGAAGTGTGCATCTAATTTACCCTCAATCACCTCATCGGCGGCTTGGATAATGAGCTTAGCCACCTCAGCCCCAATCTCGCCTAATTCGCCATTGGCCTCTGCAGCGGATTTTTTTAGAATGCCTAAGGCGCGGATCATGCTGCGACCCCATTTAAAGCGCGCTACACCAATCGGGAAGTTTTGAATGGAGCGCTGTGTCTGGGCGCCCCAATACTTATCCTCAGGCACCTCAATCGTGCCCATTGAATCGCTTTCAATTCTCATACGCTATCTCCCTACATTCAAGGTTTAAGAAAAATTATCAATCCTACTAGTGTACACTGCTAATAGAGAATAGTAATCACTATCAATTAAATTAACAAAGGCTATGTCAGCATTAGGGGATAGAAACTAGTGATATCCCTAAATGAAATGTAATAAAAAATAACGTATAGTAATCACATGCAGGTGAGGAGACGCGCTCTGCATGAGCAGAAATCCCAATCGAAGTATTTTGGGTCTGTGCTACTAGATATTAATGACACGAAGTACGAGACAGCTTCAATACAGCAAGTAGCACGGTACAATAAAAACAGCGCAAAGGGCGGATTCATTGTGAGTTCGCCCTTTTTTATGTTTGCCCAGCGAGGTTGGCAAACC
>NZ_KV793567.1:0-905 GCF_001808505.1 Oligella sp. HMSC09E12 | reverse complement strand
GAGAATTCAATGTATGCGAAAGAAATAGCACTTGCCGTTTTCGATGGTGTCGTGTCCATACCTATTGATTTAGCATATGGGGTTAGAAGAACATTTGAGGACTTTGGAGGTAGTGGAAGCGCAACAAGAGTTGCCAATATGGCTGAGAATAAGAGGGTGGCTAACATTATTGAAAATGCCATCAAGTTTGCTAATACAGATGCTGGGCCTATCACTAAAATACTTAAGGTGATTTTAGAAGAATTCTATCGAGATCTCCCTGATTCTGTTATTGAAAAGGCGGCAAAAAAAGCAGGTGTCGGAGCAACCTACATGACATCTCGTGTATCTACACAAGCGGCGTAGGTAAACCTAATTGCCAAAAAATTAACTGCACAAATTACAGCGAAAGTAATCGCACGTCGACTAGCAAAAATGGGTGTGGGTTTTGCGTTGGGTGCTTTGATCATACAGGGTATGATTGAAAAGGCTTCAGAATCAGCAAAAAGACTAAGGCTAAAGCATCCTCTAATATACAACAAATTGAGGGCGCAAAATGTTGATATGGCATATTTCTTAGTAGAAGACTCGGTCATCCACATCATGGATGCAATTGCTAAAAAATCGGGAAATCCTGAGGCGTTTAAAAAACTGTTTGAAGAGATGGAAAATGAAATCCTGGGTAACTAAGTTAGCTTCAGAATTACTAGATACCATATTAATCGTTATAGGGTCGGTTGTTGTTATTGCGTCTTATATATTCGCCAGTGACGGTTTATTCGGAATTCCTGCATCACCATGGGCCGGTCTACTAGGAGTTATAGTTGCACTTATTGTTTTGCTTTTCCCATACTACCTTTTCTTAAGGCTAAGACATAACAAAAAAATGCAGCCGACGCAAAAATCGCGCGGCTGATTTTGGCGTT
>NZ_KV793566.1:0-1608 GCF_001808505.1 Oligella sp. HMSC09E12 | reverse complement strand
CTAATTCCGTTAATAAGTTATGCGCCACCGCATTCGACGCAGCTTGCCCGCCTTGAACGATACCAGCATGGCTACCTGAGCTTGCGCCCACCCCAGCACCCAAGAGCCCCGTGATAGCGCTCAGGGTGCTTTTCTCATCCGCAGTGAGAGCCTTTGCTTTTTTGCCGTAGAGGTATTGCGCTAAAAGCGGAGCGGCCGCCTCCGCAGTAATCGCAGCGCCCGCTGCGCTCAGCATATCGTTACCGCCTGCGGCAGCCACCGCACCCGCTAACAAACCATGGGCGAGCAAGTGCGCGGCACTGCCTTCACCTGCACCATCCACCCCTTGATGGGTTTTAACATACTGACCAATGGCTTGCGCCACACTCGGACTGACACTGGCTGCGACAATACCAGAAACGCGATCGGTCGGCGCAGCTAAACCCGCCGCTATGGCGCTCAGTAAGTCAGCGGTGTTTTCTAATTGTTCGCGCTTGTTTATGTACTCAACAAGCATTGAGTATCAGCATCTGTAATACTGAGATCCTGCATATTTACACCGCTATGTGTGTTCGCCTGATCAGAGCGTTAAAAGTCTATTGCCCTACTTTGCGTCATCAGCAGGGCCGCACTTATCTTTCACTGTACGATCGTCCCCTACCTCTTCCGCATCCTCCTCAACCCATATAGGCAAATAGCGACGACCAAAAATCATAATGGCTAGCCAAAAAAAGAAGGCGCCAGAGTAGTCAAACTCCTCCAAATCAAAAAAGAACAGCCATGCAAACACTAACAAACCTAAATAAATCGTTAAACCAACCAAAATCAAAACAATGTAGTAATGCATTTTAGTGATTTCTTTAAAAACTTTATTAAACACCCAGACATAGAAGCCAGACGTTAATGTAAACAAAGGATAGGCTAACTGTTTAAGACCATAAACGCGTTCACCAGAATCTCTATTCCAATCAATCATGTTTTTTCTCCTGTCTTTGAGTGTTTGAAAAATTGATGATGACATGTTCCTTGTTTCCCAAGTACTGCCCAAACATACTAGACACTCCAGCACCTAAAAAATATCCTTGGATATAACCTTGTGTCGTAATAAAACGCTCTGCAGTTTTTGTATTCGTTTTACTCAGAATAAACGAAACGGGCTTAACTGTTCGTTTTAAAAAGTCTGTTGCCATATTATTCGATGCGCCTACCGTTAAATCACTGGCTAAATTTGAAACCTTATAGTCTGACTTAGCAAACCTGCTCACTACGAGGCTTTCCCCAATAGACATCCCAGCTGCCACGCCATACCCCTTCAAAAACGCTAATACTGCAGGGTTTGCCACTACTGCCGGAGCTTGTGTTATGCCGGCGAAAACAATCGGAGCACCAGCCCATATCAAAATACCATCAGTAACACCACTGTCATAGCCAACACCCGTTATATAATCGCTCAACGCCTCTGTTATCTCCTCAGCTGTCCCCCCTTCACTGACTTTAAAATTAACTAAAGAAGCTGCTCCAGGCCCCCATTGGTTTACCCCAAATAATCCATTAAGATCAGACAACTGATTATGCTCCACCGCATTTGACGCAGCTTGCCCGCTTTGAACGATACCGGCGTAGCTACCT
>NZ_KV793565.1:0-590 GCF_001808505.1 Oligella sp. HMSC09E12 | reverse complement strand
TAAGACCTGAGCAGGTTTTTACTGGGTCATTACATATTTTATGCAATAAATTAGTGCTGTTTTGCGCTAAAAAAAGTACAAAAAAAGATAAAATAGGATAAATTGGTTGAAAATAAGAATGTTGATGAATTTTTGAAAAATATAAAATCAGAGCCTAAATCACGCCCACAGTAGAGCGCCAAAACCCCACAACTAAAACTAAAAGCGACTCGAATTCAGAAACTGCCGTCGTACCCCAAGATCGCCGTTTACCGTCTTGGGTCGATAGTCCAAACGTGAAGAGTATTGATGATTTAGTTTAGCGCTCACGAAAGCGCCACCGCCCTACCTCGCTTAGATCCAGTACGCCACTAGTTAATGGCTCGTCTCTGTTCCCCTGGTCCGGCACGATGCGTTGCACCACCTTCAACAATACGCTCAAAAATCTCGTTAGAGTCGATACTCATTTCATGAGTCCACGTATTTTGAGTAATTAATTCTTTAAATTCATCAATAGTTAAATTTTTCATGGTTGATATTCCTTATTTTCCTTGATTAAACCAACTAATTTTCTCTAGAAAATCGAGTAGGGTGAGGTTTGCACCTCATCC
>NZ_KV793564.1:0-24858 GCF_001808505.1 Oligella sp. HMSC09E12 | reverse complement strand
CCCTACTCGATTGCTTATTTTCTAGCCGCTCTGATGTCTACTAATTGTATGACAAAGCTATGGTCGGTTCTTGAGCAGCACTAACACCGCACCTGCACCGCCAATGTGTTCCGGGGCAGGGATATAGGCAGTGACTGCGGTTAAGTCGCGCAGCCAACGCCGTACCGCATCCTTGAGTACCGGTTGATTATTTTTGGAGCCGTAGCCTTGGCCATGAATGACACAAACACAGCGCACGCTATGCTCTATACAGCTCTGCATAAAGCGGTCAAAGCGTTCGGCCGCCTCATCGAGATTGGCACCGTGCAGGTCAAGCGTAGCTTCCACCGGCCATTGAACACGTTGCAGCTTTTTAATCACATCGGCGCCATCGGCATGACGTAAAAAAATCCCTTCATCCTGTTGCGCCACCTGTTTGACAAAGCGTGCCACCTCACCGCTGGCAGCGGCCTGTGCATGTGCGGGCAGGTGTGACGCTGCCGCTGTTGATCTACGCTCGGGTGCGATGATTTCCTTGCCTTCGGCTTGCGCACGTTTTTGATTAAAAAGCGCTCGTTCTCGCGTGCTGCTGATAGGTGGCTGCGCCTCAATGCGATTGCTTGCTTCCAGTCGCTTGGTGCCGCGAATGGAAGCAAGAAAAAGCTTGCGATCCTCATCTGTCACCGCCATTGTCAATCGCTGCTGTTTTTTTTCGGCGGCTGCGACGGCTTTTTGTTGGGCGATGCGCTCCTTGCTCAGTTGCTTACTAAGCTTTTTTAAGTCCTGTAATGAGCCTTTAAGATTTGTTTTCACCTTGTGTATCCAACCAACGCTGTGCATCCAGGGCTGCCATGCAGCCAGTAGCGGCACTTGTGATAGCTTGTCTGTAGATATTATCCGCCACATCCCCAGCAGCAAAAACACCTGGCACTGAGGTCATGGTAAGTAGCTGTGGATTGGTTTTATTAATAATAAAACCGCCGTCCATCGCTAATTGTCCTTCAAAAATATCGGTATTGGGATGATGGCCAATCGAAATAAAAACACCGCTCACGGACAGTTCCTGAGTCTCGCCGCTTTGGGTATTTTTTAAGCGGACACCTGTCACGCCGTCGTTTTTATTACCCAGAACCTCGTCAAGGGTATGGAACAGGGCTAATTTAATATTGCCATTTTCCACTTTATCCATTAACTTATCTAACAAAATAGCTTCGGCACGGAACTGGTCACGACGATGCACGAGTGTGACATTAGCGCAGATATTGGATAGATAAAGTGCTTCTTCAACGGCTGTATTACCACCGCCTACCACAATCACATCCTGATCGCGATAGAAGAAACCATCGCAGGTAGCGCATGCGGATACACCTTGACCCATGTAGGCTTGCTCGCTCTCAAGGCCAAGGTACTTGGCAGATGCACCGGTGGCAACAATTAGACTGTCACAGCTATACTCGTTGCCCATGTTGGAGTAAAGTTTAAATGGACGATTAGATAGCTCAACCCGATCAATCTGGTCAAATACGATCTGGGTGTTAAAGCGCTCGGCGTGCTTAAGAAAGCGGCTCATTAACTCAGGGCCGGTCACGCCATCCCAATCGGCTGGCCAGTTGTCCACATCGGTGGTAGTCATTAATTGACCGCCTTGAGCATGGCCTGTAATTAACAGGGGTTGCAGATTGGCTCGGGCGGCATAAACGGCGGCTGTGTAGCCTGCCGGACCAGAACCTAGGATAATTACCTTGGCATGATTATCATTTTTCATCATTAATATCACTAAACTTAATTTTTACAAAAATCATTGTAAGTCCAATTATAATATATGGCTATGGCTAAAACTTCTAAAACCCCTTACATTGGTCGCGGTAAGCGTAATATCCGCCTGCGATCGCCTGAGCAAGTATTGATGAACTCACGCTTTATGATGATGTTGCGTGAGGCGCGTTGGGTACTGTATTTGATTGCTGCGGTATCCTTGGCAGTGATGTTATTTACTTGGCATGCCACCGACCCGGGCTGGGTCAGTACCTCTGGCAGTGATGAGATTCAAAATGCTTTTGGTGCCTTTGGTGCTTATTTTTCAAGTATTTTACTGTACTTATTAGGCTTTTCTGCCTGGTGGCTAGTCGTGCTGTGCTTACAACGTCTGTTCGTGGGCTACAAAACCTTGATGCGCCGTTACGCTAATTTAGATCCAGAGCAGGTTTTGCCAAGCTTAAAATGGCATGTACCGATTGGCTTTATTATGCTTTTATTAGGCTCCATCGGTTTAGAAAGTACTCAGTTGCAAAGTGTTGGTGAGCAGCTACCAGGGCATGCTGGTGGTGTATTAGGGGCTCTATTCTCGGGGCTGTTAATTCGTAATATTGGCAGTGCGCCGGCGCTATTTGCGATGGCGGCGATGTTCTTTTTTGGTTTTAGTTGGTTTTTTAATTTTTCTTGGCTTAATCTGGCGGAGCGATTGGGTAGCACGATTGCCGGTCTATTTACTAAGTTTGATCGACTACGTGCCGAACGCATTGATCGCCGTATTGGTGAAGCGGCACAAGAGGAGATGGATGAGCAAATCACGGCACACAAGGAGCAGTTGCCACCAGCCGATCGCCCATTGAAAATTGAACCACCGATCAAAGCCTTTCCGATCTCTTCTAAGGCGATTGAAGCAAAGCAGGCCAAGCTGTTTGATAATCATGCAGTCGCTGTATCGGAGCCAGAACCTACTGCAAGTGACGCTGGCGCTAGTAGAGGTATGACCGTAGCGCCAACTAAGGCTGCTAAAGCCCCTAGTAAAGCCACACCGAGTTATGCAGCTAGCGGTGATCTACCCGGCTTAGAGCTACTCGATCCAGCAACAGAGTTTGTGGAGCCGGTAGGCGAGGATACCATCGAGTATAACTCACGCTTGATTGAGAAGAAGCTGAGTGACTTTAATGTCAAGGTTGAAGTGGTTGCTGCTCAGGCAGGTCCGGTGATTACGCGCTATGAAATTGAGCCCGCTTCCGGGGTCAAGGGCGTACAAATTGTCAATTTGAGTAAGGACTTAGCACGCGCTTTGAGTATGGTGCGTTTGCGTGTGGTTGAGACGATTCCGGGTAAAAACCTGATGGGGATTGAGTTACCTAATCCGCGTCGCCAAATTGTACGGCTAGCAGAGATTATCGGTTCAGAGGCCTATGAAAAAAGTAAATCACTGCTGACCGTAGCCTTGGGTAAGGACATTGCGGGTAATCCCATTGTCGCAGATTTAGCTAAAATGCCGCATTTGCTGGTTGCGGGTACCACTGGCTCTGGTAAATCCGTTGGTATTAACGCAATGATCTTGTCCTTATTGTATAAAGCCGATCCCTCGGAGGTGCGCTTGATTCTAATTGACCCCAAAATGCTCGAAATGAGTGTTTATGAGGGCATTGGGCATTTATTAGCACCTGTTGTGACGGATATGCGCCAAGCAAGTAATGCACTTAATTGGTGTGTGGGCGAGATGGAAAAGCGCTATAAGCTGATGAGTAAAATGGGTGTCCGTAATATCGCTGGCTATAACAGCAAGATTAAGGAAGCCGAGGCGCGCGGTGAAACCATTGATAATCCATTCAGCTTGACACCAGATTCACCTGAGCCTTTAAAGACGCTACCCATGATCGTGGTGATCATTGATGAGTTAGCTGATTTAATGATGGTGCAGGGTAAAAAGATTGAGGAGTTGATAGCTCGTTTAGCCCAAAAGGCGCGCGCTGCCGGTATTCACTTGATTCTGGCGACTCAGCGTCCTAGTGTGGATGTGATTACCGGTCTGATTAAGGCCAATATCCCGACGCGTATTGCCTTCCAGGTGTCATCTAAGGTTGATTCACGGACCATTTTGGATCAGATGGGTGCTGAATCGCTGTTGGGGATGGGTGATATGCTCTATATGCCCCCCGGCTCTGGTCTACCACAACGAGTACATGGTGCCTTTGTGTCGGATGATGAAGTACATCGCGTGGTTGAGTACCTCAAGGAGCAAGGTGAGCCGGATTATGTAGATGGCGTGTTAGAGGGTGGCGTGGCTGGTGAGACTGGTGACGGTCTAGGTAGTGTGACGGGTTTTGCCGATAGTGAATCGGATCCGCTCTACGATCAGGCGGTCGATATTGTCTTACGTACGCGCCGCGCTTCGATTTCCTCGGTGCAACGTCAGTTACGTATTGGTTATAACCGTGCTGCCCGTTTATTGGAACAAATGGAGCAAGCGGGTATTGTGTCAGCGATGGGTGCCAATAATAGCCGTGAGATTTTAGTACCGGCTAATACGGGTGCCGATGAGGATGCTGAGGCTTAATTACGCTTAGTTACTAATACTTCCATTGCGCTGCCGCATATCCTGTTAAAAACAAGCTTTGTTCATGCTTTCCTAAAGGGTTTTTAAATGAATAAATTACAGAAATTAAGCCTATCACTGACCGTGTTTTTAGCCTTGGGTAGTGGTACGGCAATGGCCCAGTTCACAGTGAACCCAGACACTTTTCAGGAAGGGGCCGGACAGGCGGTGGATTTAGGTGAGATCCAATTTACTAAAATCCCCGACGTCAAAAACACAACCCAAACGGATGCTAAGCAGCAGCTAAGGGATTTTGTGAAAAATATCAAATCCGCCACGGGGCAATTTGCTCAACAAGGCGGTGGTTCCAATGCTCAAAAAACACAGTCTGGTACCTTCAGTTTTGAGCGTCCCGGCAAGTTTGTATGGCATGTGAGCAAGCCTTATGAACAGAAGGTGATTTCCGATGGTCAGCGGGTGTATCAATATGACCCGGATTTGGCGCAAGTCACCGTACGCAATATCAAAGATTCGGTGGGTGCCTCACCAGCCTCAATTCTTTTTGGTAATAGTAACTTAGACGATAATTTTAGCGTTGAGGTGTTGCCTGAACGTGATGGTATGGTCTGGTTGAGAGCAACGCCTAAGGTAGCCGATCAGGGCATGGCTTTTATGGATATTGCTTTTGCCAATAACTTACCGGCCGAATTACGTATTCGTGATTCCTTTGGTCAAACAACGACGATCAAACTTAGAAATTTCAAAGCCAACGCTCGCATCCCGGCGAGTGAGTTTACATTTAAAGCGCCCGCCGGTGTGGACGTGGTTAATATGTGATTGATACGAGAAGGCATTGTCTGAATTATTAAGTCAAGCATATTCTAATTTGCATGCACCTTTAGCCGAACAAATGCGCCCGACCACCTTAAATGAAGTCGTCGGGCAGCAGCATTTATTGGGTGAGGGCAAGCCTTTGCGTGTTGCTTTTGAAGCGGGCCGCCCGCACTCCATGATATTTTGGGGGCCGCCTGGCGTGGGTAAAACCACCTTAGCTCGTTTAATGGCTAATGGCTTTGATGCGCAGTTTATTGCCATTTCTGCCGTATTGGGCGGGGTGAAGGATATACGTGATGCGGTCGACCAAGCAAAAATAGCCCAGAGTCAAGGTCGCAAAACTATCCTCTTTGTGGATGAGGTGCACCGCTTTAATAAGGCGCAGCAGGATGCCTTTTTGCCTTATGTGGAAAGTGGTCTTTTCACTTTTATTGGTGCCACCACTGAAAATCCCTCCTTTGAGGTGAATTCGGCCTTATTGTCTAGAGCGCGGGTTTATGTATTAGAGTCCATCAGCGAAGCCGACCTACAGCAATTGCTAGATCGTGCGTTGAAGCTGTATAACCAGCGTCTTCAAAGCACAGCAGATGAGCTTGGTGTCGAGGCTAAGCTTATCCAGATCGATGAAGTGGCTGCCGAGCAATTGGTGGCATGGGCCGACGGTGATGCACGCCGTCTCATTAATGTGCTTGAGGTGGTATTAGAATCGGCGGAAAGCGCTCACATCACAGAAATTAATGAATCCTATTTAGAGCAGTCCTTACCTAATAATTTGCGTCGTTTCGATAAGGGTGGGGATGCCTTTTACGACCAAATAAGTGCACTACATAAATCAGTGCGTGGTTCCGATCCGGATGCCGCTCTTTATTGGCTCTGTCGCATGCTGGATGGGGGTGCCGATGCACGTTATTTGTCACGACGCATTATTCGTATGGCGTGGGAGGATATTGGTTTAGCGGATCCGCGTGCCTTACAAATTTGTAATGATGCGGCCACGACCTATGAGCGCTTGGGTAGCCCAGAGGGTGAGTTGGCGCTAGCGGAGGCGGTGATTTATCTGGCTGTTGCGGCTAAGAGTAATGCCGCCTATATGGCCTATAATCGCGCCAAAGCCTTTGTGCAAAAGGATAAAAGTCGCCCGGTACCAGTCCATCTACGTAATGCACCAACTAAGCTGATGAAGGAGTTGGGCCATGGCAAGGCTTATCGTTATGCGCATGATGAGCCGCATGGCTATGCAGCGGCTGAGCAGTACCTGCCGGATGGCATGGCCAAACCGTCCTGGTATCAACCGGTTGAGCGTGGTTTGGAAATACGTATTGGTGAAAAAATGGCTTTTTTGCGTGATTTAGATCGTCAACACAAAGCTGCTAAATCAAAGAAATAAAGCGCTTTGGCAACTGTTCTTGCGCACAGTTTGGGCAATCTTTTGTAAAATTAATATTTCGCTAGAAACGATTTTTACTGCGCTGATTTGGCGCATTAAGTTTATGATTAATCTTCGCAATCCTAATTTTTTATCATTGGCTGCACTGTGTTTATTGACAGCCTGTTCAAGTACGAAGCAGCTTGGCAGCATTGATCACGGTGTACGTAAGCAAGTACCGCGGCTAGCTTTTAATCCGGCTGATATCCGTCAGGGTAGTAATTATACACAGTTGGTGGGACGTGCTTTTATCAGTGATTATAAAAACTACGGTGAGCGTACAGGGGCTTTGATTGATGTGATTTTAAATCCAGTTTCTGCGAGCAGCACCCAGTGGTTTGAGGAGGTTTGCCGTCGTGGTAATGTGCTGAGCGGCCCAGTGAGTGAGGCTTATCGTTCACGTATTCGCACGGTTAAGACGAATCAATACGGGCAGTTTGTGTTTACCGATGTGCCGCGGGGCGACTACTATTTGTCTGCCAGGATGTACTGGTTAGATACCAAACCCTTTACGGGACCGGTGCAATACGGCGGTTTAGTCGCTAAAAAAATTAGTTTGAGAGACTCGATTGAGACCATTGATTTACATGATAAGGATCGCTGCCAAGCGTATTATCATTAATTGAAAAATGCTTAGTAAAACCATGATACACAAAATTCATTTTGCTTTTGTTGCCTTTCTTGTATAATCCAACTAAGTTCAAGTAAAGTTTTAGATTCACCGTCTAAATCATTGAAATTTAAATAATTTTTTACATTTTCAAATTAATTTAAAGCCTCAAAGAGGATCCATCTATGCAATACAAACGCGCATTAAAATTTGCCACCTTATCTGCCGTCGTCCTAGCTTTATCTGCTTGTGAGACCTTTGCTTTTAAATCCAATGAAGCGGCAGATGCTGATCAGAAAGCGGTGGCGGCTAAAACGCCCCAAGCTGCTCCAGTGTCACCTGTGATCGCTAAGCGCCAGGGCACGAATGAGTTAGCAATTTACGTAGGTAGTAAGAATGCTAAAAAATCAGCCAAGGAGCAATCACTTAAGGTGGGTGATACGCAATACTACACTAGCGGTATTGTGCTAAAGCGTGATGATATCCAAAATGCTTTTGTTGCTAAAACACTATCGGATGAACCGGCCTTAGCCCTACGTCTAAAGCCTGATTCAATTGCTAAACTTAGCAAAGCTCGTAAGGGCTATAGCCATATCTTAGCGAGTATTAATGGCAATGTGATTTCTACTGTTGAGGGTGCCAATAGCAATCTGATGGACAGCGTGTTATTGATGCCAATGCCTACGCTGGTGAGCGCACGTGATGCGGCTGATTTAATCCGCTAATTGTCGCTACTGCCTAATTAGTCTAAAATTCATTAACAGTTTAGGATGTAGTATCCTAAACTGTTAATATTTTATACATTGTTTTATTATTGATCACTTGAGTTCTCACTCTATATGATGTAACTTTAAAATGTTTTGGTAGCGCTGCAGGCATATCAGCGGATCAAATTTTTTTAATAAATTAAGAGGAACTACGATTATGAAATTATCTCGCAAGTTAGCATTGGCGGTTTTACCAGTGGCTTTCGCCTTAGCTGGCTGCCAAACTACTGGTACGACCACAGCGCAAGCTGATGCAGCACAAACAGTACAAGCTGAGTCAGCATTACAGGTTTACCAAGCTTCTGTGACGCCAGTTCAAGGTTTCCGTCCTGTACAAATTAGCGAGCAGCAAACGATTTATGTGTCAGCTACTCCTGTATTCACAGCGGCAGAGGTTACTTCGCATGACATCGTTGCTGACCAAAATAATAATATCTACATCGCGCTTAATGTTAACGACAAGGCTAAAGCAGCTTTAGATGCAGTACCTGATAACCGTGGTTATGCAATTGCTGCCATCAACCGTGCTAGCAACCAGACAGAGGCCGTTTCTTTCAGCGGTATCCGTCAATCAGCTAACCTATTCTTATTCCGTGTTAGCAATGAAGGCGTTGCTTCTGCGGTAGTTGATTCAGTGTGGCCACAAACTAATCAAGCTGCTAAGTAATTAGCTCGCAATTAAGTGCAAAAGCCCGGTTTCAAACCGGGCTTTTGTCATTGTGGGGATGTATTAGTTGCTATCGGCAGCTTCGCATTGCTGTTTGAACTGCTCCATCATCGCTTGGCGAGAGAGTAACTGATCGCTAGGGGCACTTTTGATGCTTTCCGTAATTTGTGAGAACATCTCAATATCATCCTGCGTAAATTCATCTAAACCGGCTAGGTACTGCGTGATGGCTTCGGTCGATTTACCCTCTATATGCATATCATAAATCACACCGATAGTCTCAGCTGCTTTGCTGCAACTGGTCTTACTCGCCTTTGTGTCATCACTGCTAGCGGTTGCCCCGAAAGCCTCCTCTGGGCTAATTTCTTGAGGTGTGGTTGCAGTCACTGGGGGAGGAGCGGCTGGAAGCACGAGTTCCTCCTGTGGAGGAATTTGCTGTTCAGCATCACCAAAGAGTGATTTATCGACGGCGAACCAAACTAGGAATCCAATGGCGGCAATGACCAACAAAAGGATTAGAAAATTAATAATGGACTTCATGAACTATCCTGTGAACTATACTTATAATGGTTGAAAATACGTCTATAAAGCTAAATTGATTATAAAATAGGCGTCTAGCAAAAGGAATAGGAGTGAATAAATATCATTCCTTTACTAGGACAAGGTTGATCATGATTAATTCCACTACCTTAAGAATAAATCACGTGTCGAGCATTTCTTTAGTTAAAAAAATCGTCGCAACTTTTTTTATCTTGCTGTTGTTGTCAGTGCTGAACCATGCCCATGCCTTAGCGCGGGTGCAAAGCGATCCTAATCAGGGCGAGCCATTAATCTCTTTAGAAGAGGCAAATCAACGTTGTGAAGTGATTTTAGCCATTTTTAATCTAGAAAAGTTGCAGGGGCAGATTAATGTGATTGAGTTAAGTGCTATCGTACGCTCTCTGCGAGACGAAGCGAAGTTGCCGCCCAAGTTCTTGAGCAAAAAAGAGGCGCGTCGCTTAGGCTGGGAGCCGGGTAGAGCCTTTAATGATGTTGCCCAGTTACGTGGCAGAGCCTTGGGTGGTGATCATTTTGGTAATTATGAAAAGCGCTTACCCGCTGCTAGGTATTATGAGGCGGATTTGGATTATTTGGGTACAAAGCGTAATATGAAGCGTCTAGTCTATGAAAATGCGGATCATATGTTTGTCACCATTGATCATTATGAAAGTTTTGAGCGGGTCCCAGCATGTCATTAAGTCTATCCAAAAAGCAGCAACGCCGCTATAATGCACGCCAATTAAAAAAGTGGCAGCGTAAAAATAGGCTGATGCCTGCTACTTCTGATAAATGCATTAAGACGCCCCATATTATTCAGCTTGATGGGATTCAATCGCTTGAGGACTTCTACCGACGTTTAGCTGCGATCGTGCAGCTACCTGCGCATTGTGCCATGAATCTGGACGCATTATATGATGTGTTGACGGGGGAGATTAGCGAGCACATTGTTTTTCGCTGGACTGCGATGGCGCAGGATGTGGCAAGGAGTCCTGCGAAGTTAAGCGGCTTGAGTGATATGCTAAGGGATCTACCTCAAGCCGCAGAAAATATCCGTTTTGAGCCTTAGTTATAGGGGGTGTTGAGGCTAAAACGACCAGCGCCAATGAGCATAATGCAGATGGCCGCTGCCAAAAACATATACTCTAAGCCGATCACCGAGCCGCCGCTACTATTGAGGGCAGTCAAGCGCGATGCATGCACAAAAATAATTGCAATACTCATACTAAAGGCAATGATCCCGGCTGCCACGCGTGTATATAAGCCAACGATGAGCATCAACGGTGCAATCACTTCACTGATGTACACGCCATAAGCTAAAAATGGGGGTAAACCGTGCGCGTTAAGCGTGTGTGGAATATGCCCTAAGCCATATTTAACCTTATGAAAGCCATAAAGTAAAAGCAACACCCCTAAGGTGAGGCGTAGAATGAGTTTTCCTAAATCATAAGCCATTTTTGATAATTCCCTCTTTTACTTCCTAAAACAAAGCACAATGATCATAAACAAGAAGAGGACCTGGGTGGTCCTCTTGCTCGTAATTACAACAAATTAGTATTATTCGATGTCGGTTTTTTTAGCCACACTTTGAATTTTAGACTCAATTAGCCCCTCAGGTACTCTGGTCTCACCCTGGGCATCGGCCGCCGCCAAGGTTGCCATATTGATGATGCGGCGTGTGGTGGTGCTAGTCGTCAGCACGTGGATGGCTTTATTTGTGCCTAAGAGCACGGGACCCAGCACAATACCACCACTGGTCATTTTTAAGAGATTGTAGGTGATGTTGCCCGCATCTAGATTTGGCATGACGAGGACATTGGCCTGACCGCTTAAGCTGCTACTTGGTAAGGAGCTTTTACGAATTTTTTCGGAGAGTGCGGCATCGGCATGCATTTCACCATCCATCTCCAAGTCCGGCGCAATTTCCGCCAGAATTTCTCGGGCCTTGGCCATTTTAATAGACGAGGCAGTACGACGATTACCAAAATTCGAATGTGAAACTAAGGCTATTTTAGGTACCATACCGAAGCGTTTGACCTTTTCTGCGGCCATCAGCGCAATTTCTGCAATTTGCTCGGCCGTGGGATCCTCATTGATATGGGTATCGCAGAGGAAAAGTGTGTAGTCCGAGCTGAAAATCACATTCATCGCAGCCATGGTGCCGCTTTTTAGTGAGGAGCCTGTGATATCACGGATATAATCGACCTGATTGTTGAAAGAGGCATTGACACCGCAAATCATGGCATCACCATAGCCTAACTCGATCATCAGTGCACCAATGATGGTATTGTGCTTACGTACCATCGCTTTGGCGACATCCGGCGTGACTCCGCGACGAGCCATCAATTGATGATAATGCGGCCAGACCTCGTTAAAGCGCTCATCATGCTCCGGGTCAACCACCTCTAGATCGGGGTGGCTTAAATAGCGTAGCCCCAATTTTTTGGAGCGCATTTGAATCACTTCAGGGCGACCAATTAAAATAGGCTTGGCGATTTTTTCATCTAGCACCGTCTGCACAGCACGTAACACACGCTCATCCTCACCGTCAGCAAAAATCACTCGCTGCTGTTGATTTTTTGCCAGCTTCAACAGCGGACGCATTAACTGGCTGGATTGATAAACAAAGGCATTGAGGCGAGCTTTATAGGCTTCCATATCCTGAATCGGACGAGTCGCCACACCGCAATCCATGGCTGCTTGTGCCACCGCTGGCGCAATGGTAATAATCAGGCGTGGATCAAAGGGCTTGGGAATAATATACTCGGGGCCGAAGTTTAAGTCCTCACCCGCATAGGCACTGGCTACCTCTTCATTCGTCTCAATTTGGGCTAATTCGGCAATGGCGTGTACGCAAGCCATTTTCATCTCTTCGGTGATGCAGGTTGCACCTACGTCCAGGGCGCCACGGAAGATAAAGGGGAAGCACAGTACATTATTCACTTGATTTGGATAGTCTGAACGGCCAGTGGCGATAATGCAGTCCGGACGTGCTTCCTTGGCCTCTTCAGGCGTAATTTCAGGATCGGGGTTAGCTAAGGCTAGGATTAATGGTTGCTCAGCCATGGATTTAACCATATGCTGAGTGAGAACCCCCTTGGTTGAGCAACCCAGGAAGATATCCGCACCGGCGATAGCATCGCCGAGGGTGCGCAGCTCGGTGACTTGTGCGTAGCGAGCCTTATTTTCCTCAAGATTTTCCTCGCGTCCCTCATAAATGACGCCGCGTGAATCGCAAACATAGATATTTTCTTTGTTAAGACCGAGACTGACTAATAAATCCAAACACGCAATAGCCGCAGCGCCAGCGCCGGAACAAATGAGTTTTACTTGATCAATGGCTTTATTAACAAGTTTTAGGCCGTTAATAATCGCAGCTGCAGAGATAATCGCAGTGCCGTGCTGATCGTCGTGGAACACGGGGATATTAACGCGTTGACGTAAGGCTTTTTCAATATAAAAGCACTCTGGCGCCTTAATATCTTCCAGATTGATGCCGCCCAAGGTCGGTTCTAGTGCAGCGATAATATCGACTAATTTCTCCGGGTCTTTTTCATTAAGCTCAATATCAAAAACATCAATCCCGGCAAATTTTTTGAATAAACCGCCTTTACCCTCCATCACAGGTTTTGCCGCTAGCGGGCCAATATTACCCAAACCGAGAACGGCTGTACCGTTAGTTACCACGCCCACCAGATTGGCACGGGAGGTAAAGCGGGCGGCGGCCTGTTCGCCGTCATTAAAAATCGCCATACACGCAGACGCGACGCCAGGGGAATAGGCTAGTGATAAATCATCCTGATTGGCGAGTGGCTTGGTTGGGGTGACGGAAATTTTACCTGGACGGGGAAACTCGTGATAGTCCAAAGCCATTTGACTTAGTTTGTTTTTCTCAACCATAAAATGCTCTCCAACAGAACTGATAAATTTAAAAAAGTAAACGATGCAATTTTTTTTGCTTAGCCAAGTATTTTAAATGCTAAGGCGTTTTTCTAGTATAGGGGAAAACTTAAAGCGCATGATCATCGGTAAAAAAGTTTAAGAAACTGCTCCAACCATCTATCAAAAATTTACTTGAGTAAAAAGTTGTTTTTTTACTGGCATTGATGCTATAGAACTTATGGAAAACACTGAGAGAGGCGGGTTTTATAAAGGTTCTGAGTGCTATTTATAAGACAGAAGTGCTAGACTAGTTTATACTGATGTGAAGTATATTGGGGTGATGGGTTCTATCCCCTTACTTTTGCTTTTTGTACAGGTAGTCTTTAGGGACCCTTGCTATCCGCCTATCGGTGAAGGCCGTACGCGGAAGGTTACTTCACAATCTGCATCCTTTTCGGTGAAACACTTAAAACGGTGAGGCATAATGTCAACTTTTTTAGAGAAAAATATTTCTTCCTACCTTTTCGGCAGTAATGCCGCTTATGTAGAGGAGCTTTACGAGGCTTATTTGGCAAATCCAAATAGCGTCGAAGAGTATTGGCGAGATTACTTCGATCAGTTACAGGATCAGCCTGCGACAGATGGTAAGGCAGAGACTCGCGATCAAAACCATTCCTCTGTGATTGCATCCTTTGTTCAACGCGCCCGGGAAAATCGTCTTGCCGTGAAGGCAGACAGCCAGCTTAGTATGGAGATGGCGGGTAAGCAGCTTAAGGTGCAGCAGTTAATCGCAGCCTACCGTTCATTAGGTTTGCGCTATGCACAGTTAGACCCCTTAAAGCGAACTGAGCGGCCAGAGATTCCTGAGTTGGATCCAGCATTTTACGGTTTAACTGAAGCCGATTTAGACGAAACCTTCTCTGCGACCAATACCTATTTCACTAAAAACGAGCACATGACCTTACGCGAGCTGATCGAAGCGCTGCGTAATACCTACTGTCGTAGCGTTGGTGTGGAGTATATGCATATCTCCGATCCTAAGGCTAAGCGTTGGATTCAGGAGCGGGTTGAGTCATCGCAGTCTAGTGCCTTGTTGACCGATGCCGAGAAAAAGCGCATCTTGCAGCAATTAACCGAGGCTGAGGGTCTGGAGCGTTATTTGCATACTCGTTATGTGGGGCAAAAGCGTTTCTCTCTTGAAGGCGGCGAGAGCTTTATCTCGGCCATGGATGAACTGGTTAACCATGCCAGTAGTCACGGCACGCAAGATGTGGTTGTCGGGATGGCGCACCGTGGTCGCTTAAATATGTTAGTTAACATCATGGGTAAGATGCCCGGTGATTTATTTGCTGAGTTTGAGGGCAAGCAGGACGGTGCTTTAACTGACGGTGACGTTAAGTATCACAGCGGTTTCTCTAGCGATATTGACGCCAAGGGCGGTCCGATTCACTTGACCCTAGCCTTTAACCCGTCACACTTAGAAATTGTTAATCCGGTGGTTCAGGGTAGTGCCCGTGCCCGTCAAGAGCGTCGCAACGGTAATACTCAGCAAGTGTTGCCAGTATTAGTGCACGGTGATGCCGCCTTTGCCGGTCAGGGGGTGGTGCAAGAGACGCTGAATATGTCTCAAACCCGTGGTTACTCTGTGGGTGGTACCATTCACGTCGTGATTAATAACCAGATCGGTTTTACCACCTCCGATCCGCGTGACTCACGCTCTACACTGTATTGTACCGACGTTGTCAAAATGATTGAGGCGCCGGTATTCCACGTTAATGCCGACGATCCTGAAGCGGTGACCTTTGCCACTCGTTTGGCGGTGGATTATCGTCAGGAGTTTGGTCATGACGTGGTGATTGATATTATTTGTTTCCGTAAATTAGGTCATAATGAGCAGGATACCCCATCCTTGACTCAGCCTTTGATGTATAAAACAATCGCTAAGCACCCAGGTACGCGTCAGCTGTATGCGGATAAGCTATTAAAGCAGGGCGTACTCGAAGAGGGCGAGTCTGAGGAGATGGTTAAGGCCTATCGTCAGGTGATGGAAGAGGGTAATCGCACCGTTGAGCCGGTCTTAACTGACTACCAGCGTAAGTATGCGATTGACTGGACGCCTTTCCTAACTGCAAAATGGACCGACCATGCAGAGACAGCCCTCCCGATTTCTGAATTGCAGCGCTTAGGTCAAGCGATTACAACCATTCCTGAGACCTTTACGCCACACCAGTTAGTTAAGCGCTTGCTTAACGATCGTCGTGCCATGGCCAATGGTGAGATGAATTTAGACTGGGGTATGGGTGAGCACTTAGCTTTTGCCAGCCTTTTATCTAACGGTTATCCAATCCGTATTACCGGTCAGGATTCAGGTCGCGGTACTTTCGTGCACCGACATGCGGTATTCCATGATCAGAGTCGTGAGCGTTGGGATGAGGGTACCTATATCCCCTTACAGAACTTAGCTGAGGATCAGCCTAAATTTACCGTGATTGACTCTGTTTTATCCGAGGAAGCGGTACTAGGTTTTGAGTATGGTTATGCATGTTCTGAGCCAAATACCTTAACCGTTTGGGAGGCGCAGTTCGGTGACTTCGTCAACGGTGCGCAAGTCGTGATTGACCAGTTTATTACCTCTGGTGAGGCCAAATGGGGTCGTCATTGTGGCTTAACAATGATGCTGCCACATGGCTATGAAGGTCAAGGACCGGAGCACTCCTCAGCACGTATTGAGCGCTTCTTGCAGCTATGTGCCGATCATAATATTCAATGTGCACAGCCGACCAATGCCGCGCAGATTTTCCACTTGCTGCGTCGTCAGATGATCCGCAAGTTCCGTAAGCCTTTAGTGATTTTTACGCCTAAGTCTTTACTACGCAATAAGGATGCTACATCACCGCTCAGCGATTTTGCTGAAGGTGAGTTTAAGCTCATTATTGGTGAGAGCAATCCTGACATTATTAAAGACAAGGTCAATCGTGTCTTAGTTTGCTCAGGGCGTGTTTACTACGATTTAGTGAATCAGCGCACTGAGCGTGAGGCGAATGATGTGGCCATTGTTCGGGTTGAGCAATTGTATCCATTCGCGCACAAGGAATTTGAGGCTGAATTACAGCAATACCCTAATGCCAAAGAAATTGTTTGGGTTCAGGATGAACCACAAAACCAAGGTCCTTGGTTCTATATCCAACATCATATTTATCAAAATATGTCTGCGGGTCAGAAGTTGGGCTATGCTGGTCGTGCCGCTTCTGCTTCACCGGCAGTGGGTTATTTAGCCTTACACAATGAGCAATTAAAATCATTATTGGAGCAGGCATTCAGTCCGCGCCTTCGTGGTTTTACCTTAACTAAGTAGTACCTGGACGCAGGCCCCTTAAGGCGTATTAAGCGCAAGGGCCTGTGAGGGATTTAAAGATTTTTTAAAGCGTAATACTCATTTATTCATTACGAACAAGTTTAAAGGAACAAAATTATGTCAATCGTTGAAGTGAAAGTACCTCAGTTTTCAGAGTCCGTATCCGAGGGTACCTTATTAGAGTGGAACAAGCAGGTTGGTGAGGCCGTGTCTCAGGACGAGACCTTAATTGAGATTGAAACCGACAAGGTAATTATGGAAGTGCCATGTCCGGCTGACGGTGTTTTGGTTGAAATCATTGTCCAAGGTGGTGAAAACGTCGAATCCGAGCAATTACTTGCCAAAATTGATACCGCTGCCAAAGCAACTGCCGCAGAGCCTGCCGCTGCCGCTGAATCAGCACCTGCTGCCGCCGCCGCACCTGCCGCTGCTGCTACCAAGGGTGATGTAGCATCGCCTGCTGCTGCTAAAATTTTATCTGAAAAGGGCTTAGACGCTTCCGCTGTTAGCGGTACTGGTAAAGATGGTCGGGTGACCAAAGCAGATGCACAGGCTGCGCAAGCAACGGCCGCAACAGCTGCTCCTGTACAAATTGGTCAGGCCCTTGATGGTCGTCCTGAGCAGCGTGTACCAATGACTCGTTTACGTGCCCGCGTTGCTGAGCGTTTACTACAGTCACAGCAGGAAAATGCGATTTTAACCACGTTCAACGAAGTCAATATGAAGCCCGTGATGGATCTTCGTGCGAAATTCAAGGAGCAATTTGAAAAAGAGCACGGCGTGAGACTTGGCTTTATGTCTTTCTTCATTAAAGCAGCTGTGGCAGCACTTAAAAAGTACCCACTACTTAATGCCTCTATCGACGGTAACGATATTGTTTACCACGGTTACTTTGATATTGGTATCGCTGTTAGCTCACCGCGCGGTCTCGTAGTACCTATTTTGCGTAATGCCGACCAGTTGTCATTGGCTGAAATCGAAAAAACCATTGCCGAGTTTGGTGCCAAGGCGCGCGAGGGTCGCCTCAGCATTGAGGAATTGACCGGTGGTACTTTCTCAATCTCTAATGGCGGCGTCTTTGGTTCTATGATGTCTACGCCGATTATTAACCCACCGCAGTCCGCAATTTTAGGTGTACATGCAACCAAAGAGCGTCCAGTGGTTGAAAACGGTGAAATCGTTATTCGTCCAATGAACTACTTGGCACTTTCTTATGACCATCGTCTAATTGACGGTCGCGATGCAGTGCTTGGCTTGGTGGCAATGAAAGAAGCACTAGAAGAGCCTGCTCGTTTATTGTTAGACCTCTAAGCTAGCATCATTGAATCATTAACGCCCCGCATAAAAGGATATGTTCGGGGCGTTATCAGTTAAATCGAATTGGAAGAGTTATGAGTAAAGAGTTTGATGTAGTAGTTATTGGTGCAGGTCCTGGTGGTTATATTGCAGCCATTCGTGCGGCACAGCTAGGTAAATCGGTGGCATGTATTGATGCATGGGTTGATGCTGATGGCAAGCCCACCCCTGGCGGCACATGCACTAACGTGGGTTGTATTCCTTCTAAGGCTTTATTACAGTCTTCAGAGTACTATGAGCATGCCAAGCATGGCTTTAAAGAGCATGGAATTGAGCTTAGCTCGGTTAAGCTTAAAATCGATCAGTTCTTAGGTCGTAAAAATGAAGTCGTACAGCAAAATAACGATGGAATCCTGTTTTTATTCAGAAAGAATAAGGTTCAGTTTTACTCTGGTAAAGCGTCTTTTGACGGCAAAGCGGATAATGGTCGCTACAACATTCTAATCGATGGTAAGGATAAAGGCAGTGTTAGTGCTGAGCATGTGATTATTGCTACAGGCTCTGAACCTCGTGCTTTACCAGGTCTTGAGTTTGATGAAGAGCTGATTTTATCTAATACCGGCGCTTTAGCGATTCCTGCCGTACCTAAGCGTCTAGGCGTGATCGGTGCTGGTGTGATTGGCCTGGAGTTGGGCAGTGTTTGGCGTCGATTAGGTGCTGAAGTTACCGTACTTGAAGCCATGCCGAAGTTTTTATCAGTAGCGGATGAGGGTGTTGCTAAGGAAGCGGCTAAGCTATACGCTAAGCAGGGTCTCAAAATTGAGGTTGGGGTCAAGGTTGGCGATATCAAAACCTCTGCTAAAAAGGTCACGATTAAGTATGACAATGCCAAGGGTGAAGAGCAGACCTTGGAAGTCGATAAGCTGATTGTGTCGATTGGACGTGTGCCTACTACCGCCGGCTTAAATCTTGAGTCCATTGGCCTAATGACCAATGAACGTGGGTTTATTGAGGTTGATGAGCATTGCCATACCGAGCTTGAAAATGTCTGGGCTGTGGGTGATGTGGTGCGTGGTCCGATGCTTGCGCATAAAGCGGAGGAAGAGGGCGTGGCCGTAGCTGAGCGTATTGCGGGTCAGCATGGTTCGGTTAATTATGATCTGATTCCTAATGTGATTTACACCTCGCCAGAAATCTCTTGGATTGGAAAAACTGAGCAACAGCTTAAGGAAGAGGGTAAAAAGTACAAAGCGGGTCAATTCCCCTTTATGGCTAATGGCCGTGCCCGTGCTTTAGGTGACACCAATGGTTTTGTTAAAGTCTTGGCTTGCGCCGAAACGGACGAGGTCTTAGGGGTGCATATTATTGGCCCGATGGCTTCCGAGCTGATTGCTGAGGCAGTAGCGATTATGGAGTTTAAAGGCGCTGCCGAGGATATCGGACGGATTTGTCACGCTCACCCGACCTTGTCTGAATCATTAAAAGAAGCGGCCTTAGCGGTTGATAAGCGTAGCTTAAACTTCTAATTCATCGTGTCCGAGGGAGAGCGGCTTAAGCGCTGATGTCTCTTATAGACAATGTGTCATAAGTGCCCTATATTAAGTGAGCTTGATTAGGGCACTTTTTATTTTTTAAATCACATTATGAACGTCATTCATCATTATCGTAAGGCCTTGGCTGACAAGAATTATGTGGCCGATGCGGCGCAGGAAAAAGCCATTATGCGGCTGCAGGATTTGTTCGAGGAGTTGATCGACTTTAAGGATCAGCGTAGCGGTTTTTTTAAGCGTATGCTTAATCGCCCGGCCGTACCTAAGGGCGTTTATATGTGGGGTGGTGTAGGTCGAGGCAAAAGCTTCTTGATGGATTCTTTTTATAATTACCTACCTTATAAACGCAAAGTACGCATTCATTTTCATGAGTTTATGCGTAGTATCCATCAGCAAATGCAAAGCATTCGTGGTACTGAGGATCCCTTAGATGTGGTGGCCAAGCAAACCGCTGAAAAGTACCGCCTGATTTGCTTTGATGAGTTTCACGTGTCGGATATTGCGGATGCGATGATATTGCACCGCTTGCTGGAAAAGCTCTTTGAGTACGGCTGCACCTTTGTGATGACCTCCAACTATGAGCCCTCCGAGTTATATCCGGACGGTCTGCATCGTGAGCGATTGCTACCTGCGATAGATTTAATTAAGCGAAAAATGGATGTGCTCAATGTCGATGCTGGCATTGATTATCGTCGTCGTACCTTGGAGCAGGTACCGCTGTATTATCAACCCCTCAACCCTGAAAATCGTCAGGCAATGGAGAGTTTATATAAGCAACTTAGTGGTGCTGAATTGAAAGTTGAACTATTGACGGTAGAAAATCGACCGTTACAAGCCTTGGGAGTAGCGGGTTCGGTGGCGTGGTTTGACTTTAAAACCTTGTGTATGGATAATCGTTCACAAAATGACTACCTCGAATTGGCTAAGCGTTTTGAGACGATTTTTCTTTCCGATGTGCCTAAAATGAGCGCTGCCCAAGCCTCACCGGCGCGTCGTTTTACTTGGTTGATTGATGTGCTGTATGACTATAAGGTAAAGCTGGTAATGAGTGCGGAAGTGCAGCCAGCCGAACTGTATACCGAGGGTGTATTATCGAATGAGTTTTTCCGTACTGAGTCGCGCATTACGGAAATGCAGTCTAAAGAGTATATGCAGCAAGCGCGTCGAGACTACGTAAACCTTTAAATGTAAATTAATTGATGGAGTATGTTGCCAATGAATGCTAAGCAAGGGCAAAGCAAAATTCAACGTGTCTTAACTGGTGTGACCACCACGGGCACGCCTCACCTAGGTAATTACGCCGGTGCGATTCGTCCGGCAATTGAAATGAGCAATCAGCCAGACGTGGATGCGTTTTTCTTTTTGGCAGATTACCATGCTTTAATTAAAGCGGATGATGCTGCGCGTGTTGAGCGCTCGCGTTTAGAAATTGCTGCCACTTGGCTAGCCGCCGGTTTAGATACGGAGCGAGTCACGTTTTACCGGCAGTCGGATATTCCCGAGATACCGGAGCTATCATGGGTCCTAACCTGCTCTACGCCAAAGGGGCTGATGAATCGTGCCCATGCATATAAAGCCAGTGTGGATGCGAATAACGCCGCCGGGGTTGAGCCGGATGATGGTGTTACTATGGGTTTATATTCCTACCCAATTTTGATGGCGGCAGATATTTTGATGTTTAATGCGCATAAGGTACCGGTGGGTGCCGATCAGGTGCAGCATTTGGAAATGGCACGTGATATTGCGCAACGCTTTAACTACCACTATGGTAACGGTCGTGATTTTTTTGTCTTGCCTGAAGCGCAGGTGGCTGAGGGTGTGGCAACCTTGCCGGGGCTTGATGGGCGTAAGATGTCCAAGAGCTATAACAATATCATTCCGCTCTTTGCAGGCGATGCTAAACAGTTGCGCCAAGCGATTGCTCAAATCAAAACCGACAGCAAGTTGCCCGGTGAACCCAAGGATCCGGATAGTTCCAATCTCTTTATGATTTATAAAGCCTTTGTTGAACCTTCTAAGGCGCAAGCCTTTGCGGCAGAATTACGTGATGGCTTAGCCTGGGGCGATGCTAAAAAAATGCTGGCTGATGAGTTAGAAGGCATGATTGCGCCAATGCGTGAGCGTTATGTGGAATTGATGGCTAAACCTGAACGCATCGAGGAGATTTTATTAGACGGTGCGGCTAAAGCGAGAAAAATTGCGCAGCCCTTGATGGCAGAGATTCGACAGGCAGTGGGTTTGCGCCGCTTTCATGCCGTAAAAACGGCTGATACAGCACAGGAAAAGGCTGCAAGCAGTAAAAAATCGTCTAAGATGCCTCGCTTTATCAGCTTTAAAGATGATACTGGGCAGTTTATGTTCCGCATGCTCAGTGCAGAGGGTGAGGAGTTATTACGCTCAGTCTCATTGCCTAATCCCCAAGTGGCCGGTCAAGAAATCCGCACCTTACAAAATACGTCTGAATCCATTCAGTTTGAATTAGTGGATGGACTGTATCAGCTATCACTAAATGATCAGTTAGTGGCCTTTGCGGTTGATGCTAAGGGGCTTGGTGCAGAGGCTTGGAAAGCGAAGTTCTTAAGTGAATTGGCTTTGTTTAAGCAAGATTAATTTTTTAACGAGGTAGTATGGGGAAGCCGCATCCAGCACTCACGTATCAAGCGACTTGGTTTGCATTTAAGGAAATGCTGCCGGTGGCTGCGTTTGTGGCCATTTTTGGCTTAGCCTTTGGTTTGGCTGCAGTACAGACCGGTCTGGATGGTCTCAGCACGGTGTTGATGAGTGCTGCGGTGTTTGCGGGCGCTTCACAATTTGCGACTCTTGAGCTTTGGGGTGAGCATGTGCCCTTAGTGCCTCTGATTGCCACGGTCTTCTTTATTAATGCGCGGCATATTTTGATGGGCGCTTCAGTTTATCCTTGGTTCAAGGATATCCCCCTGCGGCAGCGCTATCAGTATTTACTCGTTATTTCCGATGCGAATTGGGCCAAGGCCATGATTAAATATAATCATGGCAAGTCCGGCTTGGCTGATATTGTCGGCGGCGGTTTGGCGCTTTGGTTGATGTGGGTAGTGGGTACTTGGCTGGGGCTGTATTTCGGCTATTTAATTCAAAATCCGCGCGCCCTAGGCTTGGATATGGTGATGTATTGCTTTCTTTTAACCATGGTGCTTAGCGGGCCTAAGGATTTGCGTATTGTGATTATCTGGTTGGTATCAGCGCTAGTGGCTGTCTTAGCCTATTGGTATTTACCAGAAAATATGCATGTGGTCGTTGGTGCTTTAGCCGGTGGTTTAGTGGGACTCTTTTGGAAAGAGAGGGCAGCAACATGAATTGGGCTATTAGTACCGAATATCCTCTGCTGATTGTGTTAGTCATGGCAGTGGCTACGCTGATGACTCGTTTAGGCGGCGTATTTATTATGCAGTTTGTGCCGATTAGTGATGCGGTCAGACGTTTTATTGGTGCGATGTCCGGTTCAGTGCTGGTGGCTGTATTAGCCCCAGTGGCTGTGGAGGGTGATGTAGGTGCCCAGTTGGCAATGCTGACGACACTGGTGTTGATTTTGTTGTTTAGACGCCCGCTACTCGCCATCACCGCGGGTTTTATGATGGCGGCCTTGAGTCGTTATTTACTCACTTAATATTGTCCAAAGGCTTTGTAATAATTTGCTTGCATGGTAGCAACAACTCAGTCATCACTGTCTTACGTTAATGGCTAGCATAATCTGCCAACAGGTCTAGGGCAGAGGATGGTAGCGGGGTGAGTGAGATTTGGGTGGTCCAAGGTGCATTAACATTGTCTTAAGCTTTTTGATAATTGCTCACGCTTTATCTAGCGCTGATGGTCTATAGTGAAAACTCACATAAGCAAAAGGAGCAATATGATGAATAAAGATATTTTAGAAGGTAAGTGGGAACAGCTTAAGGGTAAGGTTAAGGCGAAGTGGGGCGATTTAACGGATGATGATATTGCCGAGATCAAAGGTAATTCACAGTACCTAGCAGGTAAGTTACAAGAGCGTTATGGACGCACCAAGGAAGAAGCCGAAAAAGAAATTAATGCGTGGTTAGACGAGCACAAATAAGTCGCACTATCTAATTATTGATTACTCATTAAAGCAGCTTGGCGCTTATGGTCAAGCTGCTTTTGCGTGTATAGGCCTGGCTAATCTGTTATATACTTTAAGAAATTTTAAAAAAATAATGAGACAAGCCATGCTTAAAGATATTTCCCTTTCAGCCGTTATTGCTGGTCTGTTGGCAGTGATTATCGCCTACTGTGGACCACTGATTATTGTGTTTCAAGTGGCTACCTTGGCAGGTGTATCCACCGAGGATATGATGAGTTGGATTTGGGGGATTTCCTTTGGCGTGGGGATTAGTGGGCTGGTACTCAGCTATTTATCCAAAATGCCTATTATGACCGGCTGGTCAGTGCCCGGCACCGTGCTTTTGCTATCCTTATTTCCCACCTTGACGGTAGCAGAAATGGTCGGCGCACATATGCTGGCCGGTATGATGATTGTGATCATCGGTCTATCCGGACATTTTGATAGGCTGATGGCGTGGATTCCTCAGGGTGTAGCAGGTGGTATGTTGGCTGGTTTGTTATTCCAGTTCGGTGCAGCAGCCTTTAAAACCATTAGCGTATCCCCCGTGTTATTGATCTTGATGTTGTCGGTTTATCTTCTTGGTAAACGTTATTTTTCAAGATATAGCATTGTGGCGGTTTTTGTGGTTGGTTTAGTCTTTGTGATTGCTACCGGTCAGGTTCATACCGAGGCCTTTAATTTGCAATGGGTGATGCCTAAATTGATTGCGCCAGAATTTAGTATTTACAGTATTTTGAGTTTGTCTGTGCCTTTGGTTTTGGTGAGTTTAAGTGGTCAGTATCTGCCGGGGATGGCGATTCTAAAGGTGGATGGTTATCATCAAGTTAAATCGCGACCCATTATGGTGATGACCGGGGGTGTGTCGACCCTAGTGGCCTTAACTGGCTCAGCCAGTATTGTATTGGGGGCGATTAGTGCAGCCATTGCCACCGGACCTGATAGTCACCCGAACCCGGATAAGCGTTATATTGCGGGTATGAGTAATGGCTTGTTTTATATTGTTGGGGCCTTTTTGACCAGTGCTATTGTGACATTATTTGCTGTGTTTCCGGCAGAGTTGGTGGCGATTCTGGCTGGTCTCGCCCTTATGTCCTCAATTAATGCCAATATTGTGTTAGCGGTGGAGGATAGGGAAAATCGTGAAGCGGCGTTATTGACGTTTATGGCGACGGCTTCTGGCATGAGCTGGTTTGGGCTCGCTTCTGCCTTTTGGGGTATTGTGATCGGTATGTGTGCTGCTTTACTATTTAATCCAAAATTGCGTGGTGGGATCCGGTCTTTATTAAAGAAAGCCTAGGGGTGAGGAGTTAAAAACTTGCTAAGACAGGCTTTTTTAGGCATCACCACGTACGGTATAAAAGCCATATCATTTCACTAAGAGCTGTTTCAAAAAATGGGGTAGGTTCAAGTTCACTCGCCAGTAGGGCAAATGTAATTTCAAGAAAGTTTATAACTTTGCTTTATATTCATTAGCTTTTAGCGCTTAATTAAGGTATTGTTTATGTTAATTGAGGGTGTAAGGTATTTTGTGTAACTTGATTTTT
>NZ_KV793563.1:0-658 GCF_001808505.1 Oligella sp. HMSC09E12 | reverse complement strand
CGCTGCGGCTCCAAACCGGCACGTGTGCCAAGCGTTAAACGTCCTCTGGATAGGGTTGTAATAACGAGAGAAAACATGGATATAGAAAGCAAGTTAGTTGATATCTTTCGAAGCCGTTCAGCAGGGCCCTTTCTTTTCTTGGGATCTGGGTTCTCCAGAAGGTATTTGGGTTTAAAGGACTGGAAAGGACTACTAAGTAAGTTCTGCGTGACAGGAAAGCCCTTCGAATACTACTTATCATCAGCGAATGGTAGTTACCCAAGGGTTGCAGCACTGCTTGCCAAGGATTTTAATGAATATTGGTGGTCTGCTTCTGAGTATTCGCAAAGCGTAGAGCGATTTAAATCAAAAGTTTTAGATGAAACTTCAGCGCTCCGAATCGAAATATGTAACTATCTGTCCACTTTAGATCAATCTAAAGCAAAAGAGTCTGAATACGCGGATGAAGTAAAGTTGCTTTCTAACTTGAACGTTGACGGTGTAATTACGACAAACTGGGATATGTTCATTGAACAACTCTTCCCTGAATATAAAACTTACATTGGCCAAGAAGAGTTGTTGTTTTCAAATCCGCAAGAAATAGGTGAGATATACAAGATTCATGGCTGTTCAACAAACTCTAACACTCTCTATGTCAGGATAGTTGTCACCCTCTAAA
>NZ_KV793562.1:44234-45722 GCF_001808505.1 Oligella sp. HMSC09E12 | reverse complement strand
ACGGAAGTCAATCGGAGTTCACCGGACGCTTACGAATAATTTATTTTTAGTGCAGTCATAAATTTTTATCAATTTAAGACTATAATCATCTAATACTATATTTTGAATGAGATGTCAGCTTCAGACCGTTGTTGATGCCATTTAGTTTTTCTTTCACCACACACACGGTTTTTCTTGCTGTTTGTATTGTTCCTTCATTTTCATGGGGTGTGTTGATGAGAAGTCGTGATTCCCTTTATTTTAATAAACTACGCACACTCGTTCTTAGTGTTGCGATATTGCCTCTATTACTAGCTTGTCAGAGCAAGTATTATCAAACAGAGCAAAAGCGCACCGAGTTACCAATTCATCAGATGATGGAAAAAGCAGATAAGACCATTTGGCGAGAAATTGCTCGCCTTGATGCTTATTGTCAAGAAGTCATTGATGCGCATACATTGGCCTTAAAGCCTAGCACTGAGACGGCGGCAACCTATCAGTATCGTGATCATATTTGCTATCAACAACGCGAGTGGTATGCCGCCAACAAGCGTAGTGATGAATTTAAGCGGGAGCGCTATTTATCACTACTTAGTAGTCGAGTGCCAATCACATTGGAGCGCTCAGCTGAACAACAACGAGATCTTAAGTCGCCGCAAGATTTTCTTTATGAGCAGCAACTTACACAGGCGGAGGCAAGTAACGACAATCCAATTTTAAATCGCTTGTACGCTAAGGATTCCCGTGTGGATACCATGTTGTATGAGTGGTTTCGAGTCAATCAAGCGCTTTCTGTGATAGAAGAAATCAAGACATGCTTAGAGCAGCGTGATGTTAGCCGATTATTGGCGACTGATATGGCGCAGGCGGGTATGTTATCCCCTGAACCTTTATCTGCAGGCTCATGTGATGAACTTTGGAACACTACGCAAGTAAGTCAATAGGCTGGTGTTTCATCAGATTTGTGTGCAAAAGCACAATACTCATTTAATCAATCTTTCCTTTACCAGTTAGGTATGGAGGTGAAACAATGACTAATGTGTCGAATAACAGTAGAAATTCGTGGTCAACGGAAGTATATACATTTGAGCCTAAGATTTTATCCAAATCAATTGCATATGCCTTAGTGTATGGGGCCGGGTTCCCACTGATTTTTTCTCCTGCTGCCATGGCACAGACCTTAGATTTAAATTTGAAGCCTGCACTTAATGCACGTAACAAAAAGAATCTTAATGAGTTCAGTGATAGGATTCGTAAGGTTGTCGTTAATCAACAAACGGGTGATGTTGATTGGGATGCTTTGCAAAATGAGCAGTACAAACTGATTGAGCAAGGTCGTCAAGTGATAAAGCCGTGGGAACCTGAGTTGCAAATAGGTCTAAACTACTGGTATATGGACTCATGGGAAAGTCATAGCAATCCGAAAAAACCGTATGTGAACGTACATTTCCCACCAACATTCGGCGGTGATATACCGATTGGTGGAACCCCCTCAGTCCCCCCCCCCCC
>NZ_KV793562.1:13284-44214 GCF_001808505.1 Oligella sp. HMSC09E12 | reverse complement strand
CCCCCCCCCCCCCCCAGCCCAATTGGCCGCATGATAGTACGATAGAATCACGCGTTGATATCCCAAGCGTTATTAGTAAAACAATTGATATCAACAGTAATACCAGAACGAACAATGGTGTAGATTTAGGTGTTTTAAAGCCTATCACCCCACCTGCAGCACTGACTACAGAGCTAACGGATGCTGCTCAAATTAAGCCAGGTTTAGAACTGCCCGAGCCTGATAAACCATTAGTGACTAAGAGTCTATTTACGCCGCTTGCTCCTCAGGTTTCGGCACCGACTATCGCCTCACCTAAAATTTTATCTTTCCAAACATTTGCAGACTGTAATTTTTGCACGAGCAGTTTTACTGTGAGCGGCTATGGGCAGGACATAGTTGCAGTGGATGAAAATGGTGCGGTCAGAAAACCCTATACTGATGAGAATTATCATCGATTTCACAGCACTTGGGTCAGTAGTGGTTATGAATTTGAAGCTTTAGTCTTTAAAGGTAATTACATCAGCCAATCACGCTCAGAACCAGCGAGCTACGAGTCGAATGCCAATCGGAGTAAAATTGTGCGGTTGGATTCGTTTAACCCTAATAATCCCAGCAAATATTCTACTTCGAATAAAGGCATCGTAGACTTTAACCGTGCAATGATGCCAGATTCAGCCGTTGAAGTTGAAAATATGTCGCTTGAGGGTAAGGCTCGTAATCGTCAATATTTTTTAGTGGGTGGTAGTCGTGCTTTTGAGGGAGATCAGAATGTTAGCGTCACTTTTCCAAAAGGGCATACCATCCAGTTGGCCGGTCCCTTAACATTTGGTATCACTCAACAGGATTTGAGTGATAACACTAAAATAACAAAAAACGTAGGCACTATCACGGATAGTGATGAAAACACGCGAGACTTTATTAAGAATATGCCGGTTGACGCAGAGGGCTATTTGCAAAACAAAGCGTGGGTGCGAAATGACAAGGGTGAACTTGAAGAAAAATTGATAACGGGTACCGGTGATAATGATGGTAAATCTGTTTTACTGGGCCCTCGTCTACCCTCCAGTGTGGCAACTACGACGGGATCTAGTTCATCAAAAGATAATAAATGGAAGGTTTTTGCAGAAGGCCAAAAGTTTATCGAGTATCGGATTCAACGCTCTAAAGACGGTTATGTAGGTTATAAAATTGGTATCTCGCGTGTTGAGGAGGATGATAACAGGGTAGCCACCATTAGTAATCAGGGAACGATTGATT
Organism: Oligella sp. HMSC09E12; assembly: GCF_001808505.1. Lineage (NCBI taxonomy): Bacteria > Pseudomonadati > Pseudomonadota > Betaproteobacteria > Burkholderiales > Alcaligenaceae > Oligella > Oligella sp. HMSC09E12. The sequence continues at coordinate 42,975 of NZ_KV793562.1, read as the reverse complement.
TCCGCGGTGCTAATAGTATTGGTGTGTATGGTTATACACCGTACAAAATTGTTGTTGACCCCACAAAATATGGCTTCTTGCTTAATGAGAATACCTCAACAGAACGCGGTAAAATCCTGTTGAGCGGTGCCGACTCCTTTGGCATGAAGTGGTCCTTAGTGATGGGAACTAGCCACAATGCAAGTCCAAAGTATGTCGGCTTTGAGAATCAAGGCGATATTATATTACGCCGTAATCCTGACGGCGAGGATCGTGCGGATGGCTCAGTCGGTATGGCCGTTGCGGTTGACTCGTCCCTATCGCCAGGCCGTTTTGTCTCGATTAATTATGATGCGGCGAAAAACACCAAGACCGGTGTGATTAAGCTTCAGGATAATATCCAAGGCGCTTTGGGCGCATACATTGATGTCGCATCTAATTTTACGAATGAAGGCCTAATCGAGGTCTCTGCCATTGCAAAACCGTCAGCCGCTCAACAGGAACCGGCTTATAACGTGGCACTGTATGCAAAACAAGTGCAATCAGACAATAAAGGCACCCTACCTTCGGTATATCAGCAAAACAAAAAGTATCAAACTGGATTGATTAACGCTGCTGGTGCTCAGATTGTGCTTAGTGGTGATTATGCTGCTGGGATGCTTGCAAGTGGCAAGGAAAGCGGTGTATTTAACGACCTAAAGGAGCAGCATGCAATTGCTGAAAATATGGGTAGCATTACAAGTGGTACCGGTAGAACCGTGGTTAAAAACATCGCGATGCTTGCGGATAAGCAAGCAGAAATTGTTAATCGTGGTCAGATTGAGTTTAATGAGGCCAGAAGGTCTATCGGCATGATGATCACAAAGGGGGCCAAAGGTAGTTTATTAGACAGAGGAAGTGTGGTTGTGAAAGGTCCATCAACAGGCGCTTCTTCGCCGGTTGGTGTCCTGAATCAGGGCGGTGATTTTAAAATGGGGCGATCTGCTGCTGCTACGTCAGATAGGCCTACGCTAAGTGTTAGCGGTTCAGGAGGGATCGCTTTGTATGCGTCTAATGATGACAGCGGGAACCCGTCAACTACCACGATTAATGCCGGTACGATTAAGGCTACTAACAATGCCATCAGTGTTTATGCGGACGATACAAAGATTTCTTTTCAGCCTACGAAAGCGGGTGATGTGCATCTTATGGCGGAGAATAACAGCCTTTTATTTTTCCAGCACGGTAACTTAGGTAAGTTTGATATTCATAATTATGATATTACAGCTGAGGTGGGTGCTAAATCCAGTGCATTTTACTTAAAAGAAACCAGTCTGTCAGAGGGTCAGGCGGCGGATATCGGTCAGGCACTTAATAAACTATTTGCTGGTTCTACCAAGGATCTGAACGTTTCCTTAAAAGATAAGTCGGTCGCTTTTGTGCTAGATAAGCCCGCAGCAACGTTAAAGCTGAGTAAGGTTCAAGGGCAAGCTAGTGGCAATAGTTTTCAATATGGTGATCACATTAAATTCACGCCAGAAGCGAACGCTGACTATCAATTATTTTCGCTTTATCGTGGTCAATTCTCAATTGACCAAGATGTGGATCTGGATAATTCCGATGACCCCTATTTTAAAACAACGGTCATCGCCTCTTCTCAAACGATTGAGAAGGATAAAACCATTCATGGTAGCGGAGCTGGGTTAATTGCCTTGGATGATGCTAACTATAAAGAAACAGATGAAGTTGGAGGACTTGATGATTTAGTGTTAACGAATCATGGCACGATTTCTTTAAGTGGTGATTCAACGCAAAATAAATCAACGATAGGTATTGTTGGTGGTTATGGGACGATTCGCAATAGCGCCACTGGTAAAATTGAAATCACAGGCAAGGATGCCTTTGCGATAGTCGGTTATGGTGGTAGCAAAATCAACAATGAGGGCGAGATCGTCATTGATAATGGTAGCAGCGGCATTTATGCGGCTAGCGAAATAGTCAATGATTTTAATTTAGGTACACTCTCCATTGATGTAGAGCATACGGGTAAGATTACCAGTCTCAATAACAAAGGCGGTGTTTACGGTATTTGGACAGATTACCAACCTAATCTTAAGCCTAACCCCAATGGTACGGCAGCTAATAGCGCCAAAGTACTTAATCGTGGCAGCATTGATTTTAGCAATACGAATAAAAGTGTTGCGGTACACCTGAGTCAGGGCGTTAACTATGTGGCGGAAGACAAAGCCAAGATCGTATTAGCTGATGATTCTATAGCAATCCGATCTTTAGGCGGCGATTTGAAGGATGAGGGTTCTACCATCAGCCTTGCTAAGAATTCGGTGGCCTATCAGTTACATGGTGATTTCAAGGATGCTACGCTTGATATTAAACCGGTAATTCGTTTAGGTGACGCAAGTGCGAATAATATTATTTATGATATTCGCGGCGTGGATTTAAACCAAAGTAATCAAGCCAACTTATCTGTCAAGGCTGTTCAGCAAAGTAAGCCAGCAAGCAACAGTTTTGTGTTACTTAGCTTGTCTAAGGACGGTGCTAAGCATACAGTAAGCGATGCCGTCACGCTCGAAAATGTGCAAAACGGCGTGTTTGCTTCCCTCCAAGATCAAACTGAGTTGACGTTGAAAGAGCAGGTTACTATCAATGGTAAACATAATGCTGGCGTCATTCTTCGAGGTGATAATACAGCCCATCTCAAGATGGAGGGTGCGGCTCAGCTTAATGTGAAAGGTGAAGATGCTGTTGCTTTATATTTAGATGGTTTTGTTGCGCCATATCAAGTTGATAGCTCCCTTGTGCTTAATGTGGATGGTGGTGGTGTCGGTGGCGCTGCGATTTATACGGATAAGGCAGACGGTAAAACACTTGCGTCCGCAGCTACTCTAAGTGTGACAAATAAAGCCACGGGTATTTTCGCAGATAATCTAGATAGCTTGACTAACACAGGGAAAATCACAGTTGGTAAAGATAGCCACGGTATTCAAAGTACGGGTAGTAAAGCCGTAACTAATAACGCAGCGATTCATTTAAACGGTAAAAATGCCGTTGCGATGCATATTCGTCATGCCGATAGTCTAAGCAATCAAGTTGATGGTCATATTTCGACTGATGGTGAGCAGGGCGGTATGGCGATTTTCGCTGAACAGGTAAGTGAGATTGAGCAACTCGCCAATATTACGCTTAGTGGTGAGAAGCTTACTGGCATTTATGCAATAGGTGATCCTGCTTCTGCTACGGATAAGTTAATTAACCGTGGTGCTATGAACTTAAGTTCCAAGGCGACCAACAGTAGTCAAGCCAATGCGATTGTTACGGAAGGTGTGGCGGAGATTACTAACCATGGTGAAATCACTGTCAGCAATGCAGCACAAGCTGTGGCCATGCAGACTCAGCAGTTCGGTCGCACGATCAATAGTGGGGTCTTTAATGTTCAAGGTGATTTGGCGGTAGGCGTGTTTGCTGATCGTGGTTTAACTTTGGATAACACGGCAAAAATCACGGCGACCGGTAAGGCACAAGCCATTGCTTTAAGTCTCAATGATGTGAAGACGGTGACGAATTCTGCCGAGTTAGTACTTCAAGGGCAACGACTCGTTGGGATCGCTCATCATCAAGGTGAAACTCTTAACAATAACGGCGCTATCCATTTAACTGGTACAGCTGACAGTGCTGGCGCTGCGATTACGGCAACTGCTGTGAATAATGTACAAAATGGTGGTGAGCTCAGCGTCGATGTCACTAAAAACGGCATGGGTCTACGACTGCAGGATGTTAAAACGGCACATAACACAGCTAATATTCTAGTCAAGGGTAAAGACTCAACCTTGCTTTGGGTACAAAATACCGGCTCTCTGACGAATGCCCCCAGTGATGATATTCAGCTAAGCGAAGAGGGAGCCATTGCGATTTATGGTCAGAACCTTAGCCAGTTGGATAATCAAGCTAATATCCATGTGGCTCATGCAAATGCCATTGGTTTAGTGGGGGACCTTACTAAAGTAGCAAGCACTAATTCAAACTGGCTCAATCAGGGCGCCCTAAATGTACAAGCAGCAGGTGGCGTGGGTGCATATTTGAGTGGTGATGATGAGAGTCAAGTGACACAGAAACATCACTTTATTCAGCGTGGTCAAATTAGCGTGGCAGATACCTCAGACAAAGCGCTGCCAACTATTGGGATTTTGGCTGATAGGAATTATCATCATGTGACCTTGGATGGTGTCATGCAGGTGGGACGTGAAGCCATGGGTCTCGTGGTTCATGATGTTGAGAGTACAGCGGCTTCTAGCTCTACCGTTGCTGCTGGTGGTATCGCAGCGGTTTCACAAGGGGATGTGAAGCTCCAAGGTGCGTTTAACTTGGCGACCTCTGATGCGAAGCGTCCGACCATTGCGTTATTGCATCAAGGCTCAAAACAGCGCATTAGTGTCCAACCAAGTTCAGTGACGATGGGGGCTCATGCCGTTGCCTTTAGTTTGAACGGCAGCGACAACACGGTTAATGTCGGGGTAGATTCCGTGGTTAATCTTGACAACAATAATATCTTCCTACATAGCGCTGATACAAAAGGCACAGTGACTAGCTCAGCTACAGTGTCCACCAAAGCCCAGGCGGATCGAGGAGTAAATAGCTTAGGTAAGAATATTGCTTATCATGTCGCTGGTAATTTTACCAATAATGGTTTGATTGATATGGGCAATAGTTGGGAGAATATCGGTATTGCCTCTGTTTACAAAGACGGTCAGGGCATTGCCACAAACGCTGGTACCATTAAGGTCGGTCGTAGCTATGTCGGAGCGGGTGGTTGGGATAGCCCCGAGCTTCGCATCAGTGCTGGTATGGTTGCGGGCGGCACAAGCGGTTACAAGGGTAGAATTGTCAATACTGGCACCATTGATTTACATCATCCCTATAGTATCGGTATGGTGGCTAAAGGGGCTGGCGCTGAAGCTATTAACGAGGGCACTATTCACCTCCATTCAACGGCGAATCATGCCGTGGGTATGTTGATTACTGATGGTGCTAGCGGGGTTAATGCGGCGACTGGTACGATTACTATCGACGCTAAGGATGCGATTGGTGTTTTCTCAACGCTTGGTTCTACTTTCAAAAACTATGGTAAAGTCACAATCACCGCTGGAGCGGACGGTTCTTTAGATATCGTGGAAAATGCCACAAAAGCTAAAGGTAGTTTGACGACTGATGGTCAGCCTAGCTATCGTAGCAGTGATGCGGTCTTACAAAAGGCTTTGAATTTGAGTTTAGCCGATTTGGCTCCGACAGACATTAATGTACGACCAGATGCGTGGGCAGATCGCATCAAAAAAGTAGCAGAAATTAATGATCATATTAGTGCTGTTGAGCTCATTAACCAAGATGAGATAGCTGAGCGCTTACACGCAGCAGGTATTAATAAACCGGCTGCTCATCGCCATCCAGATCTCAGTATGTATGTGGATACTTCGGGTAAGTATTTTACTCAAGCGATTAATAATCTTCATTTAATTCAAGCAGCGAAACCGGTCCATATCGATTTAGTTATGGGACCAGAGGCTAGTGTACACTCAAATGCTAAGGCGCTACGTATCGGTGAAACAATTCTTGAGCCGTTTAATAAAATGGTGCAGGATAGTAAGTCAATTGAAAAGCTCAACATCACTTCTGGTAGTTTGACTTGGGTTGCTGTGCCTGAAAAACTCCGAAAAGACGGTGGGGGCGTTGAAAGCGTGTTGATGGTGAAAATCCCTTATACCCGGTTAATTGCAGCTGATGACCGTAATTATCAGTTTATGGTGGGATTAGAGGACCGCTATAGCAAAGCTGCGTTAGGCAGTAAAGAGAAAGACATGTTTAATTCGCTGAACCAAATCGGTGTTGGTGGAGAAGCCGTCTTTCAAAACGCTGTTGATGAGTTAGTGGCTTATCAGTATGCAAATACCAACCGTCGTGTGGCGAGTACTAAGGACCTCTTTGATCGCGAATTTAAAATGATTCGTGATTGGGATACTAATACCAAAGATACAGCCAAGATGAAGTTTTTCGGTGAACGTCAACGCTACAAGACAGATCGTGCAGGTTTCTACTCTTATGACAAGAATTCTATAGGCTTTATGTATGTTCACCAAAAAGAAACTGTCAAATTGGGTGATGCTCAGGGTATGTTCTTTGGAGTGGCTGCCGATGAGTTCAAACTCAAAGATAGCGGCGGTAGTAAAGAACGCGCTATTGCTTTACAAGCTGGCTATTATTGGGATAAAGCCTATGGTGATAATCGTGATGAAGTGCTCTCCTTACGCACTGGCGGTGAGTTTTCAAACCGTGAAATGAAACGTCGATTCAATGTAGTCGATAAAGGCTATCAAAACGAAGCAGATTACAATACCGTTGGTGCTTTTGCGGATATCTCTTATGCTTGGAATAAGCGTTTAAGTCCAAGTGTGTTAGTGAGTCCTAGCGTGGGTATGGATGTAGGCGCACGCTATATCGAAGGCTTTACCGAGAGTGGTGAAGTGTTGCCAGTGAAATTCAAAGGCGGAATGTACTATACCGTAAAACCAAAGATAGGGGCTGCACTAGAGCATCAGGTGGAACTCGACAAGGGTCGTTGGGTTAATAACCTGGATGTGACGGTAGCTTATGATTTTGCTCAGCATATCAATAAGAGTAGTGCTCGTGTCGCCAACAGCGTTGGGTCTTATTATGATTACCGTAAGGATACTCAAGGTGCATTTGGTGTTGATGTATTAGCCAAGACTCGAATTGAAAAGGAGCATTGGGGTGTGGGTGCTTTTGCTGGAGCAAAAATCGGATCCAAGCAATGGGTTGCTGGTCTCGAAGCTAAAATTAAGTTCTGGTAATAGCAGGCTATATGTTTAAGCCTTAAACACTAAGCAGCCCCTAATAATTCATATTAGGGGCTGTTGTGTTTTGATGCCAAGATCTCGCTATCGATGGTTAAAGCAATTTATCTCACTGGGTCGGCTGCCGTCTTCACCCGTGTAATTGGGACGACTTTATCGACATAAATGCCGGGGGTGATAATGCTTTCCGGATCCATCTCACCGAGCGCCTTGACTTCAAATACAGTGGCAATGGTTTGCTTTGCAGCAGTCGCCATGACTGGTGCGAAATTACGAGCGGCCATGCGGTAATTAAGATTACCCCAGCGGTCACCAGATTCGGCCTTAATCAGCGCGACATCGCCGTAGAGCGGCGTTTCATAAACATACCAACGACCATCAATAAGGCGAGTTTCTTTGCCTTTGGCCAATTCAGTACCGTAGCCAGTGGGACAGAAAAAACCACCAATACCAGCGCCTGCAGCTCGTAAACGCTCCGCCAGTGTGCCTTGCGGCACCAGTTCTAACTCGATCTGGCCACGGCGGTATAAGTCATTAAAGATATGGGAGTTTGCTTGGCGCGGGTAACTGCATATGATTTTGCGGACCCGACCCGTTGTTAAAAGGGCCGCTAAACCGCGATCGCTATTACCTGCGTTATTACAAACCACGGTTAAGTCGGTAGCACCTTGGGCTATTAAACCTTCAACTAATTCGTCCGGAAAACCAGCGCTGCCAAAGCCACTGATTAAAATGGTGGCACCGTCAGCAATATCCTTTAAGGCTAAGGCGATGCTATCGACGATTTTATTAAGCAATTAGGGCCCCCAGAGGATTTAAAAACAAAGGTAGCCACCATTTTATAATAAAACGCTAAATGAGCTAAGCTAGGTTTAATAAGGCATTGCTTTTTAGTGCTAAGACCTCATTAAAGGCCTTGATTTGCTCATCGATACGGTGAAGTGAAGGACTGATCGACTCTTTTAAGTCCTCAGTGACTTGAGTAAGCAACGCTTTTAGACTTTGCTCAATGGCTAAATAAAATGATTCATAATGCGCTAGGCTAAGCTGCTGCTTCAATGCTAGCTCACTGGCGCTGGAGGGTGTGCTTAAGCTTGGCTCATAGTGTCTAAGCTCTTGACTGATGGCTTGCTTGAGCGAACTAGTTATCAGCGCATTAAATTCAGCAAAAAATGCCTCTGTGCGCTCATTTTCTGCGGTATTCAGGTGTTTATCCATCATGTTCGCTAAGTTGGCAAGCGTCTGCTGCCAGACATGGTTCTTAATGCGATGAATGGCATGATCGAGTGACTTGAACTCATTACTAAGCTGCTGCTCAAGCTCAGATAGTGAAGTCTGTAATTGCTTCACATCCCGCAGCACAACTTCCTCAAGAAAATGGATAAAAACCTGCAGTGATTTAGTCTCTTTATAATTAACCACCGGCGCTGATAAATCTAATAGTGCTTGATATAAGCGATAAAAACCGGCTTCAGTCAGCGCCTGTTCAGTTAAGCCGTGACTGCGAGCACTATACACAGAAATAGAGATGGGCGCTTGCAATACCTGTGGGTCTAAGTCTAATGCACGTAGTTTTTCTTGAGCGCGTTGCAACACATCGTTTTCTTGTAAAGCACGATTTTCTGGGCTTTTGTTGCATAGTATTTTTTGTATATCATTGTCCACGATAAGCTCATCCAGAAAATCACTACGAGTGATCACTGGCAATAAGGGCTTATGGCGACGCAGTTCTTGTGCTAATTCTTGTAGTTCTTGCACTTGACCCGGTGAGGTAGAGTTACTTAACCATAAAATGCCATCGGCGCTTTCTAAAAATCGTTGTGTTAATAAGGCGTTTTCAGTGGTGATGGAATGCAGTCCCGGTGTATCTATCAGGACTAAACGTTCATCTAGAATGACGCCTTGAATGTGTGCCGTCGTTTCTGTATTGCCCTCCTGAAAAGGCCTATCGTGATAGCTAAGTACCCCATCTTCGAGGGTAAAACTCTGCACCGCTTTTTGATGAAACGTAAAACGTTCGGCAATAAAATTACAAAACGAGCTTTTACCGGCATTAAATTTACCGAAGACCAAAAACATGATTTTGTCGCTAAATTGCGCTGCTAAATCCAAGGCGGGTTTGAGTGCTTGCTTCGCTGCCTCCCATGCTGGGATATATTGTTTAGCGTTTTGAGTGTAGTGTTGTAAGCCTACGAACAAGGGGTGTTGAGGCTGCAGCCCGACAGTCTTAAACTCACTGGCTAGTAAAAAATTTTCCAATTCATTTAAGCGAGTGGTGAGTTGTTGCTGTTGCTTGCTAAGGTCCTGTACCCCGAATTTAAACGCTTCTAAGCCCTGAATAAAGTCCTGCTCTTGTCTAACACTCATTTTTCTACCTTCACTAAGCATGATTAAACGGCTTGTTGCCATTCAGCAAGCATGGTTTGTGCTGTTTCAATTTGCCTGAGCACAGTTGCAGCATCGTCAATCGCTTCCAATGCCATTAAGCGAGTATTGGATTTATCAAAATAGCGTTTGAAATCATTTAATAAGCGCTCACGGCCAGCCGCTTCACCAAAGAGCTTACGCAGTTGAGCGCGGTACTTAACCGACACACCCATCACGGCAACCATCACCGTATTTAAACTGGCTGCACCGACTTTTTGATCGTCGTTGAGGCTTTGCATGCCGTATTTAGTCAGTACGCTGCGGATTAATAAGCAAGCACGTGAGTAGGCAATTTGGATACGTGAACGATCTAATTTGCCAGCCGACATTTTAAACACATCATCAATCGAACCGGGGTCCAAGGAATGATCGACGTCGGGCTCTTGCATAATGTCATGCAATAACTCAGCGCCTTGCTCCAACGCTATTTTCAAATCCTTGATAAAACTTTCCTCGGTCTCGCTAGCGGCACAGCGTAACTGAGCTAATGCCTTTGTTTGTGCTTGCTGTTTTTCATTAAGCTCATGCGCTAACTGAGTGAAAGAGCTTGTTTGCTCAAAAACACGTGCGGCCTTAACTCGTGTGAGTGCCTCTTGAAGCTGCTGTTGTAATTCGGGAATACCACTTTTTTCTATAAAAATGGGGAGATTATTCTCAATACCCCGACGATATCTCACGGAGGAAACCGGGAAAATCGCTTTATCACCTAGTTGTAAAGCCAAAGTATGAAGAATGTTGTTTAAGCTTTCATCATTTTCTAATTGATCGCTTTGGCTCAAGACATAAATCGTTTGTCTGTGGGTTTGCTCTTCATCTTGTCGTAGTGCTTTACTCAAATTGAGCTCAGCAGCGTCTAACTCACCCTCTTTGGCAGCGTGGACAAATAAACGGATATCGGACTTTAGCCACAGTGCTTCAGCTGCGTGTTGATCGTCTATTTCATTGACATCCGCATCCAATCCGGGGGCGTCTATCCAACGCACGGCATCCTGATCTACTTGATGTAAGGCTACAGTCTCTCTTTTATCGGCAACAGCAAATACATTGTCACCAATTAACTCATTTAATAAACGGCTTTTACCATGATTGTATTTACCTAACACGGTAATCACGGGAAGCGCATTAGGCTCAGCAAGCACTGCCAGACGTTTTAGCGTAATCTCATGATGTGGTAGCACGCTTAAAATGGCTGCTTGTTTAGTTTGTAAGTCCTTATGAGTCATTTTTCGTTTTCCGTTTTTTAATATTTGAAATCCCATAGGCCGCCATCCCTATCATAATGCCCCAAAACGCTGATCCTAATCCGGCGATACTCATATTGGAGGCGGTTACTAAAAACGTAATGACAGCAGGCTCGATAGAATCGCTATTAGCGCTCAGTAAGCGAATATTGGCCACGATGGCACTGATTAATGCTAAACCGGCTAAGGTAGCGACAACTTCTGAGGGAATTGCGTTAAAGAGTAAAACAATGGTGCCGGCAAAGGTGCCGCCGATTACATAGAAAACACCATTAGCAATACCGGCAACATAGCGTTTCTTAGGATCAGGATGACTTTCTTTACCGGTACAAATGGCCGCTGTGATGGCAGCCAGAACAATAGAAATACCACCAAAAAACGCTGTAAAAATAGAGATAAAACTGGTACCACCAACAATCGCACGCGAGGGCTGTTGATAACCATCTAAACGTAAAATCACCAGTCCTGGTAAAAATTGCCCGGTTAAACTGACCACCACCAGTGGAATACTAAAGCTGAAAAACACGGACAGATTGAATTCGGGAAAAGTAAATATCGGCTGCGCCAGCGCAATTTTGACATTGCTCAGTGAGGCAAGATCTAAAAACACGACACAAGCAAAACCGGTAATAGCTACCAGAACCACTGTAAAGGTCGGAATAAAACGGCGAGCAAATAGATAGACTGCGACCATCGCCATGACCACGCCGGGTAATTCACTGGCGGCGAGAAAGGCTTGGATGCCGAATTGAAATAGAATCCCTGCAATCATCGCTGCGGCAATGCCTTGGGGGACGAACTTGACGATGCGTTCAAAGTAGCCACTTAAGGCAATGATGGTGGTGATAATCGCTGCGGTTAAATAGGCACCCACCACCTCAGGCATGGTGATGGCGGGGAATAAATGTAATAAGAGGGCGGAGCCTGGTGCTGACCATGCAGTAATGATCGGTGCTTTTAAAAGCACACTAAGAATAATACCGCTAAGACCAGCACCGATAGAAATAGCCCAGATCCATGAGCTTAACATCTCATCCGAAATGCCACCTACGTGGGCGGCTTGAATAAAGATGACCATTGGGCCGCTGTAGGAAATCAGTACAGCCAAAAAGCCAGTCATCCAAGCGGTAAGAGACCAATCGCGTAACATACACAGCCTTTATAGATGAAGTTAAGCTCAGGTTTTGAGCGGCTTTAGCTATTAAATTGCGGAAGGATGTTTAGCTAAAGGCGTAACCTTAATTTTCATAAAGGGGAAGAGCGGTAGTTTACTCAAAATATCATGGAGCTCGTCATTGCTTTCTACATCAAATACGCTGTAGTTAGCGTACTCACCAGTGATGCGCCATAAATGTACCCATTTACCTGCGCGCTGTAGCTCCTGTGAGTAGGCTTTTTCTTCAGCAATGATTTTCTGTGCTTCTTCTTTAGGTAAATCACGCGGAATACGAACAATCATATGAACTAGATATAGCATAATACGTACCTTTAATTAGTTTATGGTTAAATTATTTAATTGAGTCTATAAAATGACTTAGTGCCTGATTAAATTTTTCCGCAGCTTCCACATTTGAGATATGGGAAGCAGGTAGCACCACCAAGTTGGCGTTGGCGATTTCGGCTTTCATCGCCTCTGCATCAAGTACCGTTGTCACTGGGTCAAATTCACCGGCGACAATCAGTGTTGGCAGTTGAATCTTTGTTAATTCGGCGCGTAAATCGGATTGCCCCAATGCATCGCAACACGCCGCATAGCCCTCAGCGTCTAAGGCTGCAAATTGCGCTTGCATGGTTTCTACGGTTTGCGCTTGTTGCTGGATAAAATCAGGAGTAAACCAGCGTTGCGGGGCGCTCTCAGCTAATTCCTGGATCGCCGCTTGACCCTGCTGACGCAAGGCATCCGCACGCGCTTTCCATGCGTCTTGGGTGCCGATTTTAGCCGCACTATTACAGACCACAATGCCTTTTAAGCGCGCCGGCGCATCCAGAGCGAGTTGTAAGGCCGTATGTCCACCCATGGATACACCGCAAAAAACAGCCTGTTCAATGTGGAGGGCATCAAGTATCGCAATCACATCAGCCGCTAATTGTTTAAAACGGTAAGGGCCTTTGGTGATTGGGCTACCACCATGACCGCGCGTGTCATAACGAATCAGTCGATAGCTGTTGGCTAAAGCCGCTACTTGCGGCGCCCACATCTCTAGGGTCGTGCCTAATGAGTTACTTAATACCAGCGCCGGTGCATCTTCAGGGCCGTCAATTGCCACTCGGAAGGAACCGGCAGCAGTATCTAATTGAAAAATGTTAGATGTCATTGATCCACCTTTATACACGTTCAAAAATGAGTGCAATTCCCTGACCCACGCCGATACACATTGTGCATAGCGCATAGCGACCTTGAGTTTGCTGTAGTTGATTAATTGCGGTGGCGACAAGGCGTGCACCGCTAGCGCCGAGTGGGTGACCAATGGCAATTGCGCCACCATTAGGATTAACACGTGGATCATCGTCCTGTAGACCTAATTCACGCATAACCGCTAAACCCTGAGCAGCAAAGGCCTCATTTAATTCGATCACATCCATTTGCTCAATGCTAAGACCAGCTAAGGCTAAGACCTTGCGCACCGCAGGCACTGGTCCAATACCCATAATGCGCGGCGCAACACCGGCAGTTGCCATGGCTACGACACGTGCTTTAGGAGTTAAGGCAAAACGTTCCACCATGCTCTGATTAGCCAGTAAGGCAACGGCAGCACCATCGTTAACACCGCTGGCATTACCAGCAGTCACTGTACCGTCGGGGCGGACAATGGCTTTTAATTTAGCCAGCGCTTCTAATGAGGTTTGGCGCGGATGTTCATCGGTATCAAAGACGATGGGATCGGCGCGGCGCTGTGGCACTTGAATGGCAACGAGCTCATGTTTGAAAAAGCCGTTTTGATGGGCGGCAGCGTATTTTTCTTGACTAGCTAAGGCAAAGCGATCTTGATCTTCGCGGCTGATATTAAAATCATCCGCCACATTTTCTGCCGTCTCGGGCATGGAGTCAACACCATACATCTGACGCATCAGCGGATTAATAAAGCGCCAACCGATGGTGGTGTCTTCAATGCTGTTATGACGGCTGAACGCCTGTTCTGCTTTAGGCACTACGAAGGGTGCACGGCTCATGCTCTCGACACCACCGGTGATCATTAATTGAGTCTCGCCGGATTTAATTGCCCGTGCGGCGCTACCAATGGCATCCAAACCGGAACCACAAAGGCGGTTAATGGTTGAGCCAGGTACCTCAATCGATAAACCGGCTAATAAGGACGCCATACGCGCTACGTTACGGTTATCTTCACCCGCTTGGTTAGCACAACCCAAAATTACATCATCAATCAATGCACTATCAATGTTTGGATTTCGATCCATCAAGTGTTTAATGACTTGAGCTGCCAGATCATCGGGTCGCACGCTAGACAAGGTGCCACCAAAGCGCGCAAAGGGCGTGCGAATAGCATCGCAAATAAAAACTGATTCACTCATAATTTTTCCTACAATATCAGCGTCAATCACTTAGGCAGTTGCCATTTTTAAAGACAAGCCAGTCAGTCGGCTCACCTCTTCGAGACTAAGTCCCGGCACCATATCAATCACTTCAAAGCCCTCTGGGCTGCAAGCGAAGGTGGCCAAATCGGTGTAGACGCGTTTAACACATTCAATACCGGTCACAGGGTAGCTAAGTTCATTGACTAATTTACTTTCGCCGTCGCGGGTTAATAAACTCATCATGACCCACGTTTCTTTGGCTCCAATAGCTAAGTCCATGGCGCCACCCACGGCTGGGATGGCACCTTCCTCACCGGTGCTCCAGTTAGCTAAATCACCCTTGGCGGACACCTGGAAGGCACCAAGTACGCAAATATCTAAATGGCCGCCACGCATCATGGCAAAACTATCAGCATGATGAAAAAATGCGCCACCGGGCAAAAGTGTCACGGGCTGTTTGCCCGCATTGATTAGGTCATAATCTTCCTCTCCCTTTGCCGGGGCAGGACCCATCCCTAAGATTCCGTTTTCACTGTGTAGAATGACCTCAATGCCTGTGGGTAAGTGGTTGGCAACCATCGTCGGCATGCCGATACCAAGGTTTACATAGGCACCGTTATGAATGTCTTGAGCTACACGAGCCGCTAATTCGTCGCGGCTACGAGCTTGATAGGAGGATGTCATGTGTATTCCTTAATAATGAGTATTAGTTATTTAAAACCACCGGCTTGTGTGGCTACCCGAGGTACTTTAACGACTTTTTTGACGTGAATACCGGGGGTAATAATGCACTCCGGATTCATTTCACCGAGTTCTTTTAACTCATACACGGTCGCAATTGTCTGTTTGGCAGCCGTAGCCATCACTGGTCCAAAATTGCGGGCCGCCATACGGTAGCTTAAATTGCCCCAGCGATCACCAGCTTCAGCTTTGATCAGAGCCACATCACCATGAATCGGGGTTTCATACACATGCCAACGACCGTCAATCAGGCGCGTTTCTTTGCCTTTGGCTAATTCGGTGCCGTAGCCAGTGGGACAGAAAAAGCCACCAATACCGGCGCCAGCAGCGCGTAAGCGCTCGGCTAAGTTACCTTGAGGAACTAATTCTAATTCGATTTTGCCACTGCGGTATAGCTCATCAAAGACATAGGAGTCAGCTTGACGTGGGAAACTACAAATGATTTTGCGCACACGTCCCGCTTTTAAAAGTGCCGCTAAGCCGTGATCGCCGTTACCGGCGTTGTTATTTACCACGGTTAGGTCTTTGGCGCCTTGTTCAATTAAGCCGTCAATCAGTGCATCGGGAATACCGGAGGTGCCGAAACCGCCAATCAACACGGTAGAACCGTCTTGTATATCTTTTAAGGCCTCAGCCACGCTATCTACGATTTTATTAATCAATTTAAAACTCCTAAGAGGTAGTAACAGACGTCATGGTAGTAGCAGTAGACGTCATCGTTTGATGTTGACGCTTAGAAGCGAGAATTAGTAATAGAATTGCCAGGGTCGCAATCACGCCGGGTATAGCAAAGGCAAAGAAGTTCATTTTGAGAGGTAAAGCCATTGCCATGAGCGTGCCGCCGAGAAAGGGTCCAGCGATCGCACCCGTACGACCAATCCCTGAAGCCCAACCTAAGCCCGTAGAGCGCATGGACAAGGGGTAGAATTGTGCGGTATTGGCGTACAGTAAGATTTGCGTACCGATCGTGGTGGCACCAGCAATCACAATCAGAGTATAAAGTAAGAACATCGGACTATTAAAGCCAAGTAAGCTAATCGAAATCGCAGATGCAACAAAGAACCATGCCATCACACGCGGTAAACCGAAGCGGTCACCTAACCAGCCACCTATGATCGCTCCGAACATGCCGCCAAAGTTTAGCGCTAACAAGAAAGACAAGCTGGAACCTAAGCTAAAGCCTGCATTTGCCATCAGTTTTGGTAACCAAGAACCTAGCGCATAGACCATTAATAGGCAGCAGAAAAAGGCTAGCCAAATCATTAAGGTACCGATCACACGACCTTCTTTGAATAAGTCTAACACCGGCACCGAAGCGGACTTTACTGGTGTTTTAATTAATTCATCTTGAGCTGTTAGCTGAAAGCTAGGATTAAGCTGAGCGAGCATTGCACGCGCTTCCTGGTCCTTATCTTGGCGGAGCAAGAAACCAATAGACTCAGGCAATTTCCAGATTAAAAGTGGTACTAGCAGTAAGGGAATAGCGGCAACAAAGAACATGTATTCCCAGCCAAAACGTGGCAGCACATAAATACCAACGCCAGCCGCTAATACCCCACCCAGTGAATAACCACTGAACATTAATGCGACTAAGGTACCACGAGCGCGGCGCGGTGCATATTCATTCATTAAGGCAACCGCATTGGGCATCAGACCACCGCAGCCTAAACCGGCCAAGAAACGAAAGATACCGAACTGGGTCGCATTGGTAGCAAAGCCATTTAACAGCGTGGCTAAGCTAAATAATACAAAACAAATAATGACGCCCTTTTTACGACCGATACGATCAGCCAGGGGACCGAAAATAAAGGTCCCGAACATCATGCCAAAGAGGGCATAACTGCCTAGCGTACCAGCTTGTACTGGGGTGAGGCCCCATTCGTCCATGAGCACTGGCAGGACGACCCCATAAATGAATAAATCATAACCATCAAAAATCAGTAATAATGAACAGAGAAAAATGACGCTGAAGTGAAAGCGATTTAATTTTGCACGATCAATCACGTCGTTAATATCTATTTTTTGCATAATTAGCTCCTCGCTATGGTGAAAAATGCCTGCGGTGATTAGGCGTTTTAGCCTTGGTCTCCTCCACCTACAGGTAAAACAGTACCGGTTATATAAGATGCTTCATCAGAAGCTAAAAATAAGATGGCCGCTGCTTGTTCATCAAGCGTGCCGTAGCGCTTCATCAAGGAGCTATCCAAGGTTTGATCCACAATTTCCTGATACCAGCGTTGCTCTTCCTCACTTGGGGTTTCAGTATTACGTGGAATTTTGCGTTGAGGTGCGTCTGTACCACCGGGGGCGACCGCATTGACGCGTATGCCGCGCTCTGCGGTTTCAAATGCTAAGCAAGCAGTGAGTGCATTAACACCGCCTTTAGCAGCACCATAAGGAACACGATTAACGCTGCGGGTAGCGATAGAAGAAATATTGACGATGGCGCCTTGCCCTTGTGCTAACATGCTAGGCAAGACCGCACGACAACACCAGAGGGTAGGGAACAGTGAGCGTTGTACCTCTTTTTCAATTTGAGCAGGCTCATAGTGTTCAAATGGTCTGGTCCAAATGGTCCCGCCCACATTATTGATTAACACATCAATCCGACCGAAATGTTCTAACGCTGTATTGGCGGCTGCTTCAGCCCCTTGATATTGTTCTAGATCAGCGGTTAAGGTGATAACCTTATCTTGCTTTAGTTCATGCACCAACTCAGAGCGATCAACTAGCACCAGTGTTGCACCTTCGTCGATTAATCGCTCTGCGACACGACGACCAATGCCTTGCGCTGCACCAGTAACCAGCACCACTTTATTATCAAAACGTAGTTTAGTCATTTTGTTCCTTTTTGAGCACGGCACGCCCTAAGCACATGCGTCCTACTAAGGGCGTGCCATCAACGATGATTTAGAAAGCGGTCTACACGCTGGGAATGAAGCGCTCGTAATAGAAATTACTCGGCGTCATATTGTTTGATTTCATATACTCATTGACCGCATCCACCATGGGTGGTGGTCCGCATAAGTACACATCGACTTCACCGTCATGCAGCATGGCTGGTGCCAAATGGTGAGTGACATAGCCTTTATGTGGGTGGCTTGAATTTTCATCAGCCACAATGGTGGTATAGCTGAAGTTTTCTAAACGTGCTTTATAAGCTTCCAAGCTGTCAACCAGGACTAGGTCTTGGTCACGGGTAACGGCATAAAGCATATGAATAGATTGCTTGCTACCCTGCTCAGCTAACACCTCGAGCATGGATAAAAAAGGTGCTAAACCAGTACCACCAGCTAAAAAAAGCAGCGGTCGAGTCACAGGGCGCAAGTAGAAAGTACCTAAAGGACCTGTAATATCAAGCTCAACCCCAGGCTGTGCAGTCGTTAGCCAGGTGCTCATGAGACCCTGAGGGACCTGCTTAATTAAAAAGCCCATGGTTGCGCCAGGCGCGCTGCTAAAGGAATAAGAGCGATGCTCGGCACTGCCAGGTACCACGATATTGACGTATTGACCTGGCAGAAAATTCGGCGCTTGCTCAGTTGCATCAATAAATAGCTCAAAAGCGGCATCATCGTAACGACGCACTTCTGTTACTGTGGCCTTGAAATTATCAGTACCTGTTTTGCACATGGTCGATGCAGCCGGCACCGCAATCACGCAGTCTGATTTAGGAATCATTTGACAGGTTAAAACCAAACCTTGCTCTGCTTCGTCCTCAGTTAGCGCTTCATCAATATAATCATCAATTAACTCATAGTCGCCGCTTTCGGCCTGGCACTTACAGGTGCCACAAACCCCGTCGGAACAGTCCATCGGTAAGTTAATGCGATGACGATATGCTGCATCCAGAACCTTTTCCTGGGCGCCACATTCAATGAATCGAGTGACGCCATCTTCAAAGTTTAAAGCAATTCTGTAACTCATTATTTGCTCACTCGTAGATTAAATGTGATAGATATCAATCACTTGTCGGATGTAGTCATTTTTTAGGACGATTTTTTTCTTATTGATTTTTAACTCATCGCCATCTTTCACGATGGTGACAAAAATCGTACCGAAATAGTGATCGGTTGTACGGTAGCGGAAACTCAAGGTATGGAAGTTATAACGAACATCAACCTCATTGTCGCGGCTGTCTAAAATTTCAATGTTACTAATCATGTGAGTAGTACGCGGTTCCGGAGTTGATGCGCTTGAACGCTCAGTTTGAATACGGAAAATACGATCCTCAAGACCTCTACGATCCGGGTAGTAAATTAAAGACACTTCTGACTGCGGGTCTTTTGTTAACTCGTCATCATCGTTCCAACACGGCATCCAATACTCTACATTGTCTGCATAGCATGTGAGCCAGTTCTCCCATTCTCTATCGTCGAGATAACGTGCTTCACGATATAAAAAACGTCGAATTGTAATGTAATCCATGGCAATGTCTCCTTAGGCTACGTTATCTGAAGATTTAGCGTGTGCTAGTTGCTCTTTCTCTTTGGCTAAAGCATTTTGCATGGTACTTAGCCAGAAGTCGTGTTGACAGACAAATAAGCCTTCATCCTCACTTCTTTCCCCGCTTAGCAAAGGATTAATGCCGAGCTTTTTGGCATTCGCATCAGGTCCTTTAATCCATAATGGTGCACCACGGCTTAGGTCATTCCAAGCAGCGCTAGAGGCGGCAGCATAGCCTTCCTGGCAGGCGCGGAACTCTTCTAGGTCATCGGCAGTACCCATGCCCGACACGTTAAAGAAGTCTTCATATTGACGTAAACGGATCGCACGGTTTTCAGCACTTTCATTCTTAGGTGCCCAACAATAAATCGTGACCTCTGTTTTATCAACGCTGATAGGGCGAGTCACACGAATTTGTGTAGAAAACTGATCCATTAAATACACGTTTGGATACAAGCCTAAGTTACGTGTTTGCTTAATAATTAGATCGGCTTTTTCTTCCCCTAAGCGCTCAACCAATTCATCACGATTAGCGTAGACAGGACGAACCTCAGGGTTTAAGGTATTCGTCCAAAGTAGGATATGCCCATTTTCAAAGCCATAGACACCATTGACGCTTTTACTCCAACCTTGAGCGTCAACCGCTTTGGTACCTTCCTCGTGGCGACGTCCCATGGTGGCGAGATAGTTCCAGTGAACACTGCTAACGTGATAGCCGTCGGCGCCATTTTCCATCTGGAGTTTCCAGTTTCCGTTATAGATGTAGCTAGAGTTACCACTTAAGATTTCGATACCTTCAGGCGCTTGTTCGACGATTTGGTCGATAATGACTTTGGTCTCACCTAGGTAGTCTGCCAATGGCATCACATCCGGGTTTAGGCTTGCAAATAAGAAGCCTTTATAGTTTTCAAAACGCGGCACCTTCGTTAGGTCGTGTGAACCGTTGGTGTTGAACTGAACGGGATATTCAGTCGTCTTTTCGTCTTTGACTTTCAGTAACTTACCTTTATTATTAAAGGTCCAGCCATGGAAAGGACAGGTAAAGCTACCGCGATTACCGCGCTTGCGTCGACAAAGTGTGGCACCACGGTGGGCACAGGCATTAATAAGCGCATTTAATTCATTGTCTTTACTACGTGTAATGACGATAGGTTGACGCCCGATATAAGTAGTGAAGTAATCATTGACCTCAGGAATTTGGCTTTCATGTGCAACATAAACCCAATTGCCCTCAAAAATATACTTCATTTCAAGTTCAAAGATATCTGGGTCTGTAAAAACATCACGACGGCAGCGGTAAATACCGGCTTCTTCGTCTACTTGCATGGCTGAGTTAAGTACTTGCTCAACCTCATAGATTTTTTCCATAACTCTTCCTTTTTCTGGTGAGTTGTTGCTAATTCGGAGCGTAGATTGCTCCAAATCAGCAACAGTAATTGTTTCTTATTGATTTAATGGATTAACCGACTAAACGTGGACGCTCAACGATTTGATTGTCTTCACCTTCGACTAAGGCAGTGAGGTGAATATCAAAGGTGATTTCAGCAAATGGTCCTTCAACGCCTTCTTCCTTGATGCGAGCAGGATCAGTGACCTCTGTTAATGGTGGAACTAAGCCTTCACGCGTAGCATAGGCAAAGTCATCATTCACTAAAGGATCGCCGTCGATATTGATTTGGGTGGTTAATTTACGATGATCGTCTGCTGTTACGAAGAAGTGAATATGCGCAGGACGGTTACCGTGGCGACCTAATTGATTCAGTAACTGCTGAGTAGGACCATCTGGTGGGCAGCCGTAACCTGAAGGCACAATACTGCGGAATTTGTATTGACCATTTTCGTCAGCCATAATGGTGCGACGCATGTTGAATGGCTTTTGCTCACCGGTTGGGTCAAAGTGAGAGTAGAAACCCTTGGTGTTACAATGCCATACCTCAACCTTAGCGTTAGGGATAGGTTGACCATCAGCACCATAAACCGTGCCGTGCATAATCAAGGTGTGACCGTCTTTATCTGAACCATCATCTAAGCGAGCATAACCCTGCTCTACAGGTGCGCCGACGACGTATAAAGGACCTTCAATGGTACGTGGGGTACCGCCTTCGATGCCTAATTGCTCATCTTCAGCATCCATACGCATATCTAAATAACGGTCAAAACCTAAGCCCGGTGATAAAAGACCCGCTTCTTGTGCTTGACCTAATTGGTTTAGATAAGCAATACCTGCCCAGAACTCGTCCGGGGTGATATTTAAGTCCTCAATGGTCTTGTATAGATCAGACACGATGCGATGGATAATTTCTTTGGTGCGTGGGTTGCCACCTTCATAGGTTAAACCACAGGCGATTTTTAAAAAATCTTGAACTTCTTTTGTATCAAAAAGTTTTACACTCATTGATGTCTCCTTAGATTAATGTAGAAAAAATGGGTATATAAAAAACACTGATGGATAGAAAGCGTTTATGCACCAGTTGCTAAACTCACACTTTTTTGGCGTTGAGCTCGATTAAAAAAATGGACTCGCTCTTCATCAAGTGCGATACCTAAACCCGGTCCTTGAGGAATTTGCAGCTCGAAATTCTCATACACTAAGGGTGTGGCTAGAATTTCTTCTGTAATTAAAAGAGGACCGAATAATTCAGTACCCCATTGCAGGGCATGGAAAGTTGCAAAAGCATGTGCTGAAGCCACGGTACCGATAGCGCCTTCCAGCATGGTGCCGCCATATAGTTCGATATTTGCTGCTTCGGCAATGGCTGCTACCTTTTGTGAGGCTCGTAAACCACCGGATTGCTCTACTTTGATAGCAAAGACATGGGTGGCATTATTTTTGGCTAATTCAAAGGCGGAAGCGGGGCCGACTAGTAACTCATCTGCCATGATGGCAATTTTGGCCTGGGCCGTCAGACGCATTAAGGCGTCCGCACAAGCGACAGGCTGCTCAACTAATTCACAACCCACGTCTGCTAAGCCGTCAACACCGTAACGCGCCTCTAATTCAGACCACGCCATATTGACGTCCACACGGACGGCGCCACGGTCGCCTAATGCTTTTTTAATGGCTGCCACATGGGCGATATCTTTGGCCACATCACGGGTACCGATTTTTAGTTTAAAAATTCGGTGACGACGACGAGCTAACATTTCTTCGGCCTCGTCAATATCTTTTGCGGTATCACCTGAGGCCAATGTCCAAGCAACCGGTAGGCTTTTACGTAAACTACCACCGAGTAGTTCAGCAACAGAGAGATTGAGACGCTGGCCTAAGGCATCATAGAGCGCAGTTTCGATAGCGCTTTTTGCAAAGCGATTGCCTCTGATGGCAGTCTCTAATTGCTGCATTAAAAAAGGTACTTGATCTGCAGGCTGACCAAGCAATAAGGGCGTAAAATAAGTATCAATATTAAGCTTCATGCTTTCTGGTGATTCTGCACCGTAGGCTAAGCCACCGATGGTCGTACCTTCGCCAATACCGACTGAGCCATCCGAACAGTGAATGCGCACGAGCATAAGCGTTTGACCCTTCATCGTCGTCATGGACAGTTGATGGGGACGAATGGTCGGTAAATCCACTAGTAGCGTTTGAATGCTATCGATTGTTACCATGTCTACTCTATCCTGTTGTAAATAGTTGTTTTCATTAGCATTCATTAAACCGTTGGAGCTAATAAGCGTCCAATTCTTTAATTGCCTAGATTTATACAAAAAAGGTATAATCTAAAAATATCTTAATAAAATCAACTAGTTACGATTTAGCAAGTAGAAAACCTATGGATTACCCTATATGGATTTAAAGCAAATTCGTTATTTTGTGGCGGTGGCAGAGGAGCGCAGTTTTACTGCGGCAGCTGAGCGCTTGCATATCACGCAGCCACCCTTGAGTCGGCAGATTCAGTTATTAGAAGAGTCGCTGGGTGTGCAGTTAATTGAGCGTGATAATCGACCCTTGACCTTAACGGAGGCTGGGCGTCTGTTTTATGAGCAGAGTTTGCAGCTTTTAACGCGGGTTGAGCAACTGCAAATTGCCACGATGCGCGTAGGTCAGAGCTATCAACGACAATTATCAATAGGCTTTGTTGTGTCAAGTATTTATAGTGGCTTACCTTGTGTTATCCAACTCTTCAGGTCTGAATATCCTGAAACGAGATTGCAATTTGTTGAGTTAACCACCGCAGAGCAGCTTGAAGCCTTAAAGTCAGGCCGTATTGATATTGGCTTTGGGCGAGTGCGTATGTATGATTCAGCAATCACTAGGATTACCTTGAGAGAGGAGCGTCTAGCCTTAGCCATACCCTCATTCAGTCCATTGGCAAATGATGATAGCCCAGTGCGTCTTGAGGTGTTAAATCAGCAAAGTCTGATTGTTTTTCCTTCTAATGTGAGCATGGGCTTTGCTGATTATGTTCTAAATACCTTACATGATAAGCGAATTTATCCTGAGGAAGTGCATGAGGTGCAGAGCTTACAAACAGCTTTGGGTTTAGTGGCGGCCGGTATTGGTTATTGTGTCATACCGACCGAAGCCCGAGCACGTAATGATCTGCACTATCGACTCATTGCTGAAGAGGAAAAGGTCAGTATGCCAATTATTTTCAGTCATCGTAAAAATGATAGTTCATGGTACATCGATGCCATGTTAACGATGGTGGATAAAATGTATCAAGTGCGTCCGGAGTTATTAAAACCAGATTACGGTTTCAGACCGTAGTTTGTTAATTGTCATCAAGCTGACCCAGCGATCGCCTATACTAGTATTAGGGTTTAACATTATTTAAAGGAGATTTGTTGTGTTTGAACTGAAAGATCAAATTGCTATCGTTACGGGCGGTGCAAAGGGTATTGGTAAAGGTATTGTTAAAACCTTAATTGAGGCTGGTGCCAAGGTTGTGATTGCGGATATTGATGAAGCGGCAGCTGAGCAAACAGCGGCGGAGTTGGGTTGTGCGTTTAAAGCGTTAGACGTGACCTCACAGGCTCAATGTAAAGCGGTTGTTGATGAGGTGGTGAGCGAGTATGGTCGCTTAGATATTCTTTGCTCAAATAGCGGTATTTTCCCACAAGCCTATTTAGCCGATATGACGGAGGCGGATTGGGATCAGATGCAAAATATCAACCTTAAGGGTACGTTTTTTGTGACACAAGCGGCGCTAGCCTATATGAAAAAGCAAGGCTATGGTCGTGTTGTGATTACCGCTTCCATTACGGGTCCGATCACGGGCTATCCAGGTTGGAGTCATTATGCCGCGAGTAAAGCGGGGCAGCTTGGCTTTATGCGTAGTGCCTCATTAGAGTATGCCAAAGAGGGAATTACGATTAATGCGGTGATGCCGGGTAATATCCTCACAGAGGGTCTAGCGGCACAGGGTGAGGAGTATTTAGGTCAAATGACACGCTCCATTCCTGCTAGAAAGCTAGGCAAGCCAGAGGATATCGGTTATGCCGTATGCTTCCTTGCTTCCAAAGAGGCGAGCTACATCACGGGTCAAACCATTATTGTGGATGGTGGGCAGATCTTGCCGGAGTCACCGGAGGCCATACTCTAAGTTGTTGTATCTAAGCTTTGATTTCTTAGAAGGTGGTTCAATACGTTGAGCCACCTTTTTGTTTGCATTAAGATTCAGCCATTATCTTTATTTTCTTAATCCCCAATGAAAGAACCAGTTAAACAAGCCACGCCAAAGGGTAGTTGGTTTGCCGTGATCACCTTGGCCGTTGCCGCTTTTATATTTAATACCACGGAGTTTGTGCCGGTCGGTCTATTGCCGGATATTGCTGCGGGGTTTCGCATGGACATTGCTCACACGGGCTTGTTGATGACGCTCTATGCGTGGGCCGTGACCATATTTTCTTTGCCCTTGACGATGGTGACGGCGGGGGTTGAAAGACGGCGTTTACTGATCTTATTGTTTGTGCTTTTTATTGCGAGCCATGCCTTGGCAGCGGTGGCTTGGAATTTTTCGTCTTTATTGGTGGCACGTATCGGGGTAGCGATGGCGCATGCCGTTTTTTGGGCGATTACTATTCCTTTAGCGGTGCGCTTGGCACCAAAGGGCAAAACGAGTAAAGCCCTTAGTTTTATTGTGACTGGTTCATCCTTGGCGACGGTGTTAGGTGTGCCTTTGGGTACAGTGATTGGTCATCATTTGGGTTGGCGCGTTACCTTTGGTTTGATTGGGGTGATGGCTGCGATTATTTTAGCTTTATTGTGGCGCACCTTGCCTAAACTGAGTAGTCAAAGTAGCGGTAGTTTAAGCGTTGTACCTGCCTTATTAAAGCGACCTGCGCTACAGTATATTTATCTGAGTCTGGCGCTGATAATGACGGCACATTTTACCGTGTCAACCTATATCAGTCCCTACTTACAAACCGTCGGTGGCATGAGTAATAACATGGTGGTGATGATGTTATTTGTGATTGGTTTAGCCGGCATTTTGGGAGGCATAATTTTTGCGCGTTATGCGGGGCGCTATGCCTTGTTCTTACTGCTAATATCTTTATTAGGCATTAGCGCTTCTTTGCTGCTGTTGAAAATAGCAGTGCACTCCTTATGGTTGATGATACCTTTAGCGATTGTTTGGGGCACAGTGATTACCTTGCTGAGTATGGTGCTACAAAGTAAGGTTTTGGAAAATGCCACTGATGCGCCGGATATCGGTGTGGCGATATTTTCTGGGGTGTTTAATATCGGCATTGGTGGGGGTGCCTTGTTAGGTGGGCAAATGATCAATCACGTTGGCTTAGCAAATATTCCTTATGTGGGAGCAATATTGGCTGTTATAACCTTGATTGCTTTTTGGTGGAAAGGGCGTCTTTTAAGATCTTAAAGTATTTCTTTATTTCACCCTCTACGCTAAACTGCCTTGGCTTATAACCCGAAATGATGTGAGAATGTTAGAATATTTCTTTTGACGTCTATTCTTCTTACGGGGACCTCATGGATCATCAGTTATCTTTAAATAAAGACAAAATCAAATTTGTCCTTTTCGAAGGCGTGCATCAAAATGCCTTAGATGTGCTACATAGCAATGGTTATACCAATATCGACTATCATAAAAAAGCGCTTGAAGGTCAGGAGTTGCTTGATGCAGTCGCTGATGCGCATTTCATCGGTATTCGTTCCCGTACGCAGATGACGGCCGAGGTATTTGCTGCGGCTAAAAAGCTGGTGGCCTTGGGTTGCTTCTGTATTGGTACCAATCAGGTGGATTTAAAGGCGGCTAGAGAGCGCGGTGTACCGGTATTTAATGCCCCCTTTTCTAATACACGCTCGGTAGCGGAGTTGGTATTGGCAGAGATTATTATGCTCTTTAGAAAAATCCCGGCCATGAACACCACCTTGCATAAGGGCGGTTGGAATAAGTCCGCAGTAGGTAGTTATGAGGTGCGCGGTAAAAAGCTCGGTATTATCGGTTATGGTCATATTGGTACCCAGATTGGTATTTTGGCCGAGGCCTTAGGTATGCACGTGTACTACTATGATATTGAGGCTAAATTACCTTTGGGTAATGCCACTGCCGTCAATACACTGCAGGAGTTATTGAGTTTGAGCGATGCGGTGACCCTACACGTGCCTGAGGATGCCACCACGGCCAATATGATGAACGCTGAGCGTATTGCTCAGATGAAGCCTGGCGCTCATTTAATTAACGCGTCACGCGGTACGGTGGTTGATATTGATGCACTGGCAGCAGCGATTAAGAGTGGACACCTTGGTGGTGCCGCCATCGACGTTTTCCCAGTGGAGCCTAAATCTAACGACGACGAGTTCGTGAGTGCTTTACGTGGTTTGGATAATGTGCTTTTAACCCCACATATCGGCGGTTCGACGCAAGAAGCGCAGGCAAATATCGGTATTGAGGTCGCCAGTAAATTGGTGAAATACTCTGATAACGGCAGTACCTTATCAGCGGTGAATTTCCCTGAGGTATCGTTACCAGGCACTGAAAATACGCATCGCTATATGCATATTCATCAGAATAAACCGGGCGTGCTGAATGCGATTAATCAGATTTTCATGAAGGATCACATTAATATTATTGGCCAGTATCTACAAACCGATCCAGAGTTGGGCTATGTGGTGATGGATGTTCAATCAGAAAATCCTGAGTTAGCGCTGAGCTTACTCAAAGAGGTACCCGGAACAATCCGTACACGTGTGATTTATTAATATCAATGCTCTTTTCCAGCCGGGTTGCGCTAGTCAGCTTAGCGATCCGGCGACTTTATGGGTGCTGTACTGCTGCGGTTATAGCACCCATATTTTTTGACTGTACTCAGAGGAATGTTTTATGACAGCAGCTCAACCACAAAAAATTGGGCAAAAACCATTTACTGTTCGCGAGCGTTTTGTCTATGCTTTTTTGTTTGAGATTTTTGGTATTAGTATTAGCACCCCGTTGTTTGCTTGGTTGACTGGCAACAATATGCTAGATGTGGGCATGATTGCCACGGTGATTGCGGTGATGGCGCTGTTGTGGAATATGCTGTTTAACTCTCTGTTTGATGCGTGGCTTAAGCGTCATCATTTAAGTAAGAATATCCGTATTCGCATCTTGCACGCTTTTTTATTTGAAGTGGGGCTGATTTGCTTTGCCTTGCCATTTATTATGTGGTGGCTCAACATCAGTTTGTGGCAAGCCTTAACGCTAGATATTGGTTTTATTCTTTTTTATTTACCTTATACTTATATTTATAGTTTGATATACGATACCTTAAGAAAGAATTTCTGGGGTCGTCTCACGGTTTAAATTAATGAGTTGTTATGGAACAGTTGGAGTTCTTCGAGATACCCAGTCCCTGTATCAATGTCTGCGAGTCAAATGAGCGCGGCTATTGTAAGGGCTGTTATCGTAGTCGCGAGGAGCGCCAAGGGTGGACTAGCATGAGTGATCCACAAAAGCGTGAGGTATTACGTCTTTGTAGCTTACGTAAAAAGCGAGCAGAGCAGCAGCTAATGCTCGATCAGGTGAGGCGCGTGGAGGGGACTTAGCTCATCCATCACAAACAAGCGGCATGGCGCTTTGTTAGCCATAGTGTGGGTATTATGATACAGCTTAGGCTTTATCTATGCGATCAACACAACTTTCATTGAAAGATATAAGGGTTATCTATTATATTAAATTGATGAATATCAAATCTTAGCGTGTAAGCTCTGCTTGATGAGTGTAGCTTACTTGAGCTCGACAATTAAATCAAAACGTTGCCGGAGCGTCTTCTGAGTAGCACGAAGTAGTGCGGTGAATAGCTCTAAGTGTCTCAGATGCATTCGTCCATCATGGTTTGATTTGGCTTGGTGAGGCATTATCATGGGTAGTTTTTCTTCAGCGAAGGGTCGCGGTTTTTATAAAAACGCCTTACTTGTGAGTGTGGCGTTGGCTATTTTTCCACTTAGTGCAGAGGCTGTATCTGATAGTCGGAGAATCGGACCAATTGTAATCTATAGCTCAGCTGCACTCGCTCCATTTGTTGTTGGTAGGGGGCATTATGCCAATGTGGCGGATGAGCGTCTTGGTAATACTATACCTTATACATCGGGTATTCTCACTGTTCAAGGCAGTAAGACTGATAGCAACGGTAATCTAAAGAACTGGTCTGATTTTGATATGGGTGAAAACATCATGACCAAGATTTATCACAAGCCATATAAGATCGAAGTACTGCCGTTGTTTCCCGAAGGACATTTTGATGATGTTTATCAAGAGACCTCCCTCCGTACAGCCGCCAACGCCCAAAGCCATGCTGCATCAACTCCTACACAACAAGCGCTCTGGGATAATCCGGTGAAGTTAAGTGATCCAAATACCTGGACTCGTTTCCCTGAATTAAGCGCTGCGGTCGAGACAATGCGTACATTTCGGCGATTTTTTGATGAACCTGAGGCACCTGCCATCATTGAGTCCAAACTACCCTATCAATCCATTATTTCCTATTTAGCGTGTTCGAGTAGCTTAGTGCCGGGTTGTCAGGATGAACAAGGTAATTTTAAAGCCCCTGATAAGATCGTGTTTCCTAATGGTTATGGTGAAAATATTGATACTTTGTACAGGGACGACTTGTTTGAAGCGATGAATCCTGAACTGGCGGGAGATGGGCCTTTTTCTTTACGCCAAGCGATGAGAGCCTTAGTCTACACCGGTGAGAAATTTAAGGTTGCGGATACCGGTGAGGAGATTCATAGCCTGAAGGGTTTATTCGATTATTTATTGAGAAAGGAAAATAAATTCTTCACACTCGGTGAGATCGATTATGGTGCCATTGGTGGTGTGGGGCACCCACCCTATGACGTTGAGCCGTATGAGCAGTTGGTGCCCGGCGACACCACAATTAATGTGGCGATGAAGAAGACGCCATCCTTTGATGGCATCGTTATTCGTCCGCCAGAAGAGGGTGGTACCGGTATTAATATGGGTGGTAATAAGATCACGAATCTGGTCCCAGGTACCGATGATATGGATGCAGTGAATGTC
>NZ_KV793562.1:0-13264 GCF_001808505.1 Oligella sp. HMSC09E12 | reverse complement strand
GCAGTGAATGTCTCGCAGTTAAAGCAGGTCGAGACAACTATGACGAATCAGGTAACGCAATTGAAGCATGACTTTGATAGGCGTTTAAATGATACGGAGAGGCGCTTGGGGAGACGTGCTGATGCCGGTACGGCTACGGCTTTAGCGGTGGCGGGCTTGCCGCAGGCATTTATCCCGGGTAAAAGCTTAGTTGCCTTAGGCACGGGTAGTTATGGTAGTCAAGTAGCGTTTGCTGCTGGCATATCACGTATCTCAGATAATGGTAAATGGATTCTTAAGGGGTCTGTTTCGACCGCCACGCATGGTCATGTTGGTGCCAATGCAATGCTTGGTTATCAGTGGTAATTTAGTGGCTTATAGTGGAAGTACAGTGTCTTTGGTGCAGCATTTTGATATTGTGAGGAATTATCATGAGTAAGTTTTCTTCAGCGATAGGTCGTGGTTTTTATAAAAACGCCTTGACCATAAGTGTGGCGTTGGCTTCTTTATCGCTTAGTACACAGGCCGTAGCTTATTATCCTGGTGATGGTAGGTCATCCGGGGGACCACTCTGGTTTGGCACAGCCGCAGCATTAGCTCCATTTGCTGTCGGTAGGGGGCATTATGCCAATGTGGCCGATGAGCGTCTTGGTAATACCATACCTTATACATCGGGTATTCTCACCGTTCAAGGCAGCAAAAATGATAGCAACGGTAATCTAAAGAATTGGTCTGATTTTGATATGGGTGAAAACATCATGACCAAGATTTATCACAAGCCATATAAGATCGAAGTACTGCCGTTGTTTCCCGAAGGACATTTTGATGATGTTTATCAAGAGACCTCCCTCCGCACAGCCGCCAACGCTCAAAGCCGTGCTGCATCAACTCCTCGCCAACAGCTATTTACACGACAAGCACTCTGGGATAATCCGGTCAAGTTAAGTGATCCAAACACATGGACTCGTTTCCCAGAATTAAGCGCTGCTTATCAGGCTATGCAGTCATTTTTGCGATATTCTTATGGTGAGGAGGCTGAGGCAACTACTGCAAGGATCGAGTCCCAATTACCCTATCAATCCTTTGTTTCTTATTTAGCATGTTCAAGCAGTCTAGTGCCGGGTTGTCAGGATGAAAAAGGTAATTTTAAAGCCCCTGATAAGATCGTGTTTCCCACTGGGTATGGTGAAAATTTTGACACTTTGTACGACCAAGACAATTACTCATTTAGGCAGTTATTTGAAAAGGTTAATGGGGAGGACGATTATCCTTACTCTTTGGATGAGGTGATGCGATCCATGGCTTACGAGGGTGCAAAATTTAAGGTTGCGGATACCGGTGAGGAAATTAATAATATGCAGGATTTATTCGGTTATTTATTGAGGGAGGAGAATAAATTCTTCACACTCGGTGAGATCGATTATTCTGCGATTGGTGGTGTGGGGCATCCACCCTATGACGCTGAACCGTATTATCAGTTGGTGCCTGGCGATACCTCAATTATTGTGGCGATGAAGAAAACGCCGACTTTTGATGGTGTCATTATTCGTCCACCAGAAGAGGGTGGGACCGGTATCAATATGGGCGGTAATAAGATCACAAATCTGGCCCCAGGTACCGATGATATGGATGCAGTGAATGTCTCGCAGTTAAAGCAGGTCGAGAGAAATATGACGAATCAGATAACGCAATTGAAGTATGACTTTGATCAGCGTATCAATGAAACGGAGAAGCGCCTTGAAAGACGTGCTGATGCTGGCACGGCTACGGCCTTGGCGGTAGCGGGCTTGCCGCAGGCATATATCCCGGGTAAAAGCTTAGTTGCCTTAGGTACGGGTAATTATGGTAGTCAAACAGGATTTGCTGCTGGCGTATCACGCATCTCAGACAATGGTAAATGGATTCTTAAGGGGTCTGTTTCAACAGCCACGCATGGTCGTGTCGGCACCAATGCAGCAATTGGCTATCAGTGGTAATATTTAGTGGTTTATAGGAGAAAAACAATGTTTTTGTTACAACATAAACTTAAAGCAGCAGCCATTCTGGCCGCTTTATCATTAGCAGCTTGTGGTAATCTTAGCAAGGTTGACGAGCATGGTATGACCGATGATCCGGTGTGGCCAGAGGTGGATCGTGTGACCTTTAATAATAAAATGGGTACCTTCCCCGATTTAAGCGCATTAAAAGAGGTGAAGGCTGGCATGACCAAGGATCAGTTGTATTACTTGCTCGGTCGCCCACATTTTGGTGAAGGCTTTGCCGGGGTGCGTGAGTGGGATTATTTATTCCACTTCCATACACCAGGTCAGGGGACCAATGATGTGACCACGTGCCAGTTTAAGGCCCTTTATGATCGTGACTACTTTACCCGCAGCTTCTTCTGGCGTCCAGTTGACCCAGTAGATGCGGTATGCCCTCCAGGGGCGGTAGGGCCACAGCGCTATACCATTGCGGCAAATGCGTTATTCGCCTTTGATAAGTCGGATATTTCCTCTATGCGTGCTGAGGGACGTCGTCAATTAGATGAGCTGGCCGCTAAGATTCAGAGCTTTGATGTACTAAAAGGTGTTACTGTTTACGGTCATACGGATTTATTGGGTAACGATGCCTACAATATGAATCTCTCACAGCGTCGTGCTGATAGCGTGCGTAACTACCTGATTCAGCGTGGCGTATCATCTGAGTTGATTAGTGCCCAAGGTATGGGTAAGACGCAGCCTGTGAAAGAGTGCGATAGTTCACAGTCACGTAACGCTTATATTGCTTGCTTAGAGCCTAATCGTCGAGTGGAAATTTCGGTTGACGGTTCAGGACAGAAAAAGTAATTAGCTAAATGATTAGGGCGACTCATTGAGTCGCCCTTGTTTTTACAGGGGTAAATCACTCTGCCCCGCTGCCAATCCCCAAGTCCAAGCGATAATGCGTGTCGCATCTTCGCTGGTACCTGCCGTGTTATAACTCACTAGGCGTTTGACTTTTTCTTCGATTTCATCACGGCTTAAGGTATTGCCCGGATCGCCTTTGGGATCGCTAACAAATGCTTCAAGTGCACGACCGTCCTTGGTCAAGACCTTTACCTTACCTAACCATTTATCAGGATAAGCAGCATCCACCTCAGGATCGAGCTGCATCGTAACTTTTTGACGGAAAGCATCAATACGTGCATCACCTAAGGCTGCTTCAAATTCATCCAAGCCGGCAAAGCCGTTATAAGCCAAAACGCCTAGCACCGTGCCCATGGAAAACTTCGATTGGTGTACGGTGGCAGGCTTATCCACGGCGCCCAGCACATCAATGGCCGCTTGATGCACAAAGGTTTGCACCCCGGCAATGTCATCAGCATTTAAGTTATGCTTTTGCATTACGGCCCATAGCGCATCGGCAGCAGGGTGAGTATGGCGGCAGGAGGCGTGGTATTTAAATGAGGTCTCCAAAAGGGCCCAACGCTGGCCTAAGCCGGCAACTAATTTATCGCTTTGTGGTGCTTGGCTAAAGGCCTTGCCCATGCCTTTTTCACCATCAAAAATATCCTCAGCACCGCTAAATCCCTTAGCCGCTAATGAAGCTGCCATCAAACCGTTGGCGGCGGCTTTAGCTGTATGTAATTGCTTGGAGTCGGCCGCGGTTTTTAAAAACTCCCACAGTCCTGCGGCTTGAGTTCCGGCGCTACCTAAAGCATCTTGCATTTGTGCTGTCGTCAGACCGAGCAAGCGACCCACCGTGGCAGCGGCAGCGATGGTACCGGCGGTTGCTGTGGTGTGGAAGACTTTGTAATGACTTCGGCCCAAGAACTCACCGACACGAATACCCACTTCATAACCCACCACACAGGCAGTCAAGAGCGCTTTGCCGCTGGCATTTAAGTCTTGAGCCATGGCTAAAGCCGGTGGGAAGACCACGCAAGCAGGATGAAAAACCGAGCTGTTATGCAGATCGTCTTGCTCCACCATATGCGCTGCGGCAGCATTAACCATCGCTGCAAAGTAGGGGCTAGTTTTTTGACCGCTAGGAATTAACTGAGCACTACCATCCGCTGGTCCTTGTTCTTTAGCAAAGGCAGCGATTTTTTGTACAGGTGCTTCAGTTGAGCCAGCATACATTGAACCCAAGGTATCAAGTAGCAAATCCTCGCAGCGACGCACTACCTCAGTAGGAATATCTTCAAATTGCAGGTTTGCTGCAAACTCCGCAATCACATAACTGGATGTATTCATTAAAAACCTTTTAGAAAGAGCGGGGTAGACCAAGCACGTGTTCGGCAATAAATGAATAAATTAGATTAGTTGAGATCGGTGCGACCTGATAGAGTCGGGTCTCACGGAACTTGCGCTCAACATCATACTCATTAGCAAAGCCAAAGCCGCCATGGAATTGTAAGCAGGCATTCGCCGCTTCCCAAGAAGCGTCCGCTGCTAGTAATTTCGCCATATTAGCTTGGGCACCACAGGCTTTGTGCTCATCAAATAAGCGCGCCGCTTCATAGCGCATTAGGCTTGCTGCTTCAATATTAATAAAGGCTTTGGCAATGGGGAATTGCACACCTTGGTTTTGACCAATGGGGCGACCAAAGACCTCACGCTCCTTAACATAGGCCGTGACTTTATCAATAAACCAATAGCCGTCACCAATACATTCGGCGGCAATTAAGGTGCGCTCGGCATTTAGACCATCTAGAATATAGCGGAAACCCTTGCCCTCTTCACCGATAAGATTTTCTTCGGGGATTTCAAGATTGTCGAAAAAAACCTCATTGGTTTCGTGGTTTACCATATTGGGAATAGGGCGCACACTCATTCCATTGGCCATGGCCTCTTTAATATCAACAATAAAAATGGACATACCGTCCGCTTTACGTTGTACTTCCTCTAGCGGGGTGGTGCGGGCTAAGAGAATCATCAAATCGGAGTTCATCACGCGCGAGATCCAGACCTTCTGACCATTTACCACATAGCGACCGTCTTTTTTAACGGCAGTTGTTTTTAGCTTGGTCGTATCGGTACCGGTCGTAGGCTCAGTGACTGCCATGGATTGCAGACGCAATTCACCAGACGCGATTTTTGGTAAATAAAGACGCTTTTGCTCCTCTGATCCGTGACGCAGTAGGGTGCCCATATTGTACATTTGACCGTGACAGGCACCAGAATTACCCCCGTTACGGTTAATTTCCTCCATAATAACAGAGGCCTCTGTCAAACTGAGACCAGAGCCACCGAACTCCTCGGGGATTAGTGCTGCTAGCCAACCTGCATCCGTGAGTGCTTTGACGAACTCGCTCGGGTAGCTGCGCTCTTCATCAACTTTGCGAAAGTATTCGGCGGGGAATTCACTACATAAATCGCGAATGGCATCGCGAATATCTTGGTATTTATCGTCAGTTCTTATCATGTTATTTCAGCATTAAGTAGCAAGTTTATAAATCGTATTAGCCCACTATGCCTTATCTCTATTAATATGGCTATTGTCAATTGATAAAGTTTGTCTTTAAAAAAATTCAAGGAAGCGAATTCATGTCCATGCATTTTGATTTAACCGATATGCGATTAATGCTCAATATTGCCGAGGTTAAAAGCCTAACTAAGGCGGCGGAGCGCACTTTTTTATCGCTGCCAGCGGCGAGTCATCGGATTAAGAATTTGGAACAAAGCATGGGTACTGAGCTTTTGTATCGCAGCAGTCAGGGTGTGACGCTGACCCCGGCAGGTGAAGTGTTTGTGGAGCATGCGATGCGGGTATCACAGCAGCTGCAATATTTGCGTGGGGATATGAAGGAGTTTGCTACGGGTATTCGCGGCAAAATCAGAGTCTACGCCAATACCACGGCGATGAGTGAGTTTATGCCGGAGATTTTAGGGCGTTATCTGGCCTTGCAGCCGGAGGTGAGTGTTGAATTGCGTGAGCGTTTAAGTTTGGAAATTGTGCAAGCAGTAACGGAGGGTCATGCCGATATTGGGATTGTCGCCGGTTTGGATGAGGCGGTGATGAAAAGCAGTAATGTGCGCTACTTACCGTATCGAGTAAATAAATTAAGTTTTGTGGCGCACCCTTCGCATCCCTTAAGTCAGGCAGAGTCGATTAGCTTTGCGGATACTTTAGATGAGAGTTATGTCTGTTTATCAGAGTGGAGTGCAATTCATAGTTTCTTGCGTAAGGCGGCAAGTAATTTAGGGCGTAGCTTAAAGTACCGAGTGGAAGTCAGTAGTTTTGAGGCGGTTTGTCGGATGGTGGCGGCAAAGGTCGGGGTCAGTATTATTCCGGCTACTGCGATTACGCGTTATGCCGAAAGGATGGATTTGGTGCAGGTGCCCTTAGCGGATGGGTGGGCCGATAGGCAGTTGCAGGTATGTTTAAGAGCAAATGAGGCCTTGCCAAGCTTTGCACAGCCTTTATTGGATTTGTTGTTGGCAGAGGCAGATGAAGGGCAGTGCGAGGGCTAGCAGGGTTCATAGGGATGGCACAAACTATCCTCTTTCAATCTAATAAAGTGCGGGTTTAGTGAAGCGCAATTCACTAATTTGGCGGTATGGGGCATGATCATTTAGGTTCATAATTTTATCGTATTAAAGGCGTAGAGACGATGACAGAGATTAATCTACAAGACTGGGTGGGGCGGCAGGAGCGCGTTGCTGAGTTTATTAGCGCTAGCCATACTAAAAAAATCGCATTTAGTGTGAATGCACCTGTGCCGGACGAGGGTGAGCCTTTACCTTTATTGTGGCATTGGGCATTTTTTGTTGATCCCTTACCATTAAAGGGCTTGGGTGAAGATGGTCACCCTGCACGGGGCGGCTTTTTGCCACCAGCGGATAATCGCAATCGGATGTGGGCTGGTGGTCGTTTGAATTTTGTACAAGATTTATTGATTGGCAAGGAAGCCGAACGTATCACAACAATTAAATCGGTGATTGAAAAAGAGGGACGTACGGGTAAATTATTATTCGTTACCCTGGAGCACATTTATGAGCAAGAAGGTCAGGTTTGCCTGATTGAAGAGCAGGATATTGTTTACCGTGAGCCTAGCCCACCGAAGCTAGTCGGCGATGAGATGGCACCCAAGGCCGAATGGTCACAAACGGTAAGACCAGATGCGGTGATGCTGTTTAGATATTCTGCGGTCACCTTTAATGGTCATCGCATTCATTACGACTACCCTTATGCTAATGGGGTTGAGGGTTATCCGGGCTTGGTGGTGCACGGTCCTTTAATTGCGACCAAAGTGTTGCAGGCTTTTACTGAGGCACATCCCGATAAGGTGGTGAGCCAATTCAGTTTCCGTGGCGTACGTCCTTTGATTAGCCCGGAGCCATTTAGGGTTGAAGGCCAGTTGCTAGACGCAAATCAAGCTGAGTTGTGGGCGCAGCAGGGAGGAAGCTATGCGCAAAAAGCTCACGTACAGTTTAAGTAAATGTTCGCAGATGACTTCATTGTCTAGCGCAAAGATATTTTAAATAGAAAGGAATAATTATGATTAGGCCCTTGGATGGGATTACGGTATTGAGTTTTGAACATGCGGTGGCGGCACCTTTTTGTACGCGTCAATTGGCCGATTTGGGCGCACGCGTGATTAAGGTTGAGCGACCGGGTGTGGGTGATTTTGCACGTAGCTATGATGAGCGGGTCAATGGCTTAGCCTCACATTTTGTGTGGATTAATCGCTCCAAAGAAAGCTTGACGCTGGATTTGAAGTCTGAGGCTGCGGCAGAGATTCTAGCGCGTATCCTACCAGAAGTGGATGTGTTGGTACAGAATCTGGCGCCGGGGGCGGCGGCACGTCTGGGCTTGTCGTTTGAGGATTTACATGAAAAATATCCACAACTCATTGTGTGTGATATTTCCGGCTATGGGGTGGGCGGTCCGTATGAGCAGAAAAAGGCATATGACTTGTTGATTCAAAGTGAGTCGGGTTTTGTGTCGGTGACTGGTTCGGGCGAGGAGATGGCTAAGGCGGGCTGTTCGATTGCTGATATTTCGGCAGGCATGTACGCTTATAGCAATATCTTATCCGCCTTGATATTGCGTGGCAAAACGGGCAAGGGCTCGCATATTGATGTATCGATGTTGGAAAGTATGGTGGAGTGGATGGGTTTTCCGCTCTATTATGCTTATGAAGGTGCAGAGCCACCAGTGCGGGCGGGTGCGGCGCATGCGGCGATTTACCCCTATGGACCATTCCCAGTAGCGGGTGGTGAGGTAGTGATGTTAGGGCTGCAAAATGAACGCGAATGGAAGGTGTTCTGTGAGCAGGTATTAAAGCAAGCATCCTTGGCTGATGACCCACGCTTTGCTCGTAATAGTCAACGCACGGCGCACCGTGAGGAGCTCAAAGCCATTATTGTGGAGGCCTTTTCCAAGCTTAGCAAAGAGCAAGTCATTCATCTGTTAGAAGAGGCTAAGATTGCGAATGCAGCGGTCAATACCATGCATGATGTCTGGCAGCATAAGCAACTGCAAGCGCGTCATCGTTGGCGTGAGGTAGCAACCTCGGCGGGCACGATTCCGGCCTTGTTACCACCAGGACTTAATAATGCCTTTGAATATCGCATGGCGCCGGTGCCGGCTCTGGGTGAGCATAGTGAATCGATTCTGCAGGAGCTTGGTTATTCGGCTGAGCAGATTGAGTCATGGCGTCAAGCAGCTACGATTTAGTCGAGGCATTTGGCGTAAATCCTTATGGTTACAGCCAAGGAATTGCTTTAGACTTTGAATAAAAAGGAGATAGTGATGGCTAAGAAAAATTTTTATATTCGTTCAGCGCTTTTTGTACCGGCAGCCAATTTAGACCGGATTCCTAAAGCATTGGCAACGGATGCCAGTATCGTGATTGTGGATCTGGAGGATGCGGTTGAGGCGGATGCGAAGTTTAGCGTCAGACAGCAACTTGAACGTTGGGCGAATGACAACCCCGGTCGCCGTTTTTTCTTGCGTATTAACTCCGCAAAATCACCCTGGTTTATTGATGATTTAGCCTTTGCAGGTCGTATTGATAAAAGTATTTTAGGGGTGGTTTTACCTAAGGCGGAAAGTTCTAAAGACATTATTCCAGTGGAACGCTTAGGGGTGCCCGTGGTGCCTTTAATTGAGACGGCCGCCGGTGTGACTAATCTCAAGGATATCTGCTCTGTTGACGGCGTGACGCGTTTGTCCTTTGGTGAATTGGATATGTGCCTGAGCCTTGGGGTAGATCGCCATAGCAAGGGCGCTAAGCGTTTAATTAATCATATTCGTGCGGAGATTTGCCTGCATAGTCGCGCCGCTAAGCTTAATCCACCGCTAGATACGGTGTATCCTAATTTCCAGGATGCAGCGGGTTTTAGAAAGCGCTTAAAGCTAGCCAAAGAAATGGGTTTCGGCGGTAGTTTATGTATTCACCCTAAGCAATTGGAGGTGGTGCATGATGTCTTTATGCCGAAGCCTGAGGACTTAGCATGGGCTAAGCGGGTGTTGGAAGCGACTAAGAAGTTCGGGAACTCAGTCTTTCAATTGGATGGGGAGATGATTGATAAGCCTGTGATCGAGCATGCCCAAGCGATTCTCAAAGAAACCGACGGGGTGGTGATCACCCGTTGATCTGTGTTGCGGATGAAGATGCTCAGCTCTGGGGCATCTTCATGGACGCCATATTCGCACCTCTTCACTAAAAATACGTCGACAGTGTCGCTAACTGTCTTGTTTAAAAGACAAGGCGCTGTATTTTAAGGCTTTTTTATTGCGCAAAAGCTCAAAAAATGTTATAGTCGCTTGCTAAGCAGTGAAAAAGTCATGACTCTCTCTTTTGCTTTGGATGATTTCCAAGCTTAGTCTATCTAAAGAATTTCTTCTTACATTCTGGGTTTAGTGGATTTATCTTTATCTTAAGAAGTCGGTAGTGATTTTTGAAATTGCTTAGGATTTTGGGTCGTTTTTTAGTGGTTCTTACGTCCATTGGCCCACGCTACGTAAGCGTACAATAAAGGCTGTACGTTAAATTGCCATGTCTAATAAATTAAATTTTTTTTTAAGGATTGTAGCTCATGCCTACCATAAGCCAGCTCGTGCGTAAGCCACGAGAGTCCAGTCGCGCGAATAGTAAGAGCCCGGCGCTCGAGAACTGCCCGCAGCGACGTGGTGTGTGCACTCGTGTGTATACAACCACACCTAAGAAACCAAACTCTGCGATGCGTAAAGTTGCCAAGGTTCGTCTAACCAACGGTTATGAAGTAATTTCATACATCGGTGGTGAGGGTCACAACTTACAGGAGCACTCTGTTGTTCTAGTTCGTGGTGGTCGTGTGAAAGACTTGCCGGGTGTGCGTTATCACATCGTGCGCGGTGCCTTAGACTTACAAGGTGTTAAGGATCGTAAACAAGCCCGTTCTAAATACGGTGCTAAGCGTCCTAAGGGTGCCTAATCGCTTTTTTAAAGCAATCAATAATCCAAAAGCCTAGTGATAGGTATTGCTTCCTCCCCTGGAGGGTAAGCGTGCAGCCGCAGCTGCCGGATGATTTTTTCTGCGGATGTAAGGGGCTGATCTCTCAATAGACAGCCATGGCTACGAAAGTAGTTCAACTGAATTTGACACAATATAGGAAGTAATCACATGCCTCGTCGTCGTGAAGTGCCCAAGCGCGAGATCCTACCTGATGCAAAGTACGGTAGTGTTGATCTTGCCAAATTTATGAATATTATTATGCTTTCCGGTAAAAAAGCCGTTGCAGAGCGTATCGTTTACGGTGCTTTAACTCAAATTGAAAGCACCACCGGCAAAGAGCCATTAGAAGTGTTTAACACTGCAATTAATAATGTTAAACCGGTAGTTGAGGTTAAGAGCCGCCGTGTGGGTGGTGCTAACTACCAGGTTCCCGTTGAAGTTCGCCCAGTGCGTCGTTTAGCGTTAGCTATGCGCTGGGTACGTGAAGCAGCCAAAAAGCGTGGCGAGAAATCAATGGATTTACGCTTGGCTGGCGAGTTGCTGGATGCGGCTGAAGGTCGTGGCGGCGCTATGAGAAAACGCGAAGAAGTACATCGAATGGCAGAGGCTAACAAGGCCTTCTCTCATTTCCGTTGGTAATTTAAGGACTCAAAAATGGCCCGTAAAACCCCTATTGAAAGATATCGTAATATTGGTATTTCTGCGCACATTGACGCAGGTAAGACAACGACTTCCGAGCGTATTCTTTTCTATACCGGTGTTAACCACAAACTAGGTGAGACCCACGAGGGCTCTGCCACCATGGACTGGATGGAGCAGGAGCAAGAGCGTGGTATTACCATTACATCGGCTGCGACCACTGCTTTCTGGAGCGGTATGGGCGGTCAGTTTCCTGAGCACCGTATTAACGTGATTGACACCCCAGGACACGTGGACTTTACGATTGAAGTTGAGCGTTCTATGCGTGTACTTGATGGTGCCTGCATGGTTTATTGTGCAGTGGGTGGTGTACAGCCGCAATCTGAAACCGTATGGCGCCAAGCTAACAAATACCACGTACCTCGTTTGGCCTTTGTTAACAAGATGGACCGTACTGGTGCTAACTTCTTAAAAGTTTACGATCAGTTAAAAAATCGTTTACGTGCGCATCCAGTACCTATTGTTCTGCCAATTGGTGCAGAGGACCAGTTCGTTGGTGTTGTGGACTTAATCAAGATGAAGTCCATCATCTGGGATGAAGCCAGTAACGGTGTGAAGTTTGAGTACGGCGATATTCCTGCTGAGTTACAGGCTGATGCTGAGCAATGGCGTGAGCACATGGTTGAGTCAGCTGCGGAAGCAAATGAAGAGCTGATGGAAAAGTACCTCGAAGAGGGTGACTTAAGCGAAGCCGATATTGTTAAGGGTTTACGTATTCGTACTATCGCTTGCGAAATTCAACCGATGCTTTGCGGTTCTGCCTTTAAAAACAAGGGTGTTCAGCGTATGCTTGACGCCGTCGTTGAGTTTTTACCTGCGCCGACTGAGATTCCTCCAGTACAGGGTGAGGACGATGATGGTAACCCAGCTACACGTAAAGCTGACGATAAAGAGCCAATGTCTGCGCTTGCGTTTAAGTTGATGTCTGACCCATTCGTTGGTCAATTGACCTTCGTGCGTGTGTACTCTGGTGTGATTAACTCGGGTGATACCGTTTATAACCCAGTAAAAGCTAAACGTGAGCG
This sequence comes from Oligella sp. HMSC09E12, assembly GCF_001808505.1. Taxonomy (NCBI): domain Bacteria; kingdom Pseudomonadati; phylum Pseudomonadota; class Betaproteobacteria; order Burkholderiales; family Alcaligenaceae; genus Oligella; species Oligella sp. HMSC09E12. Next base: position 1,155 of record NZ_KV793562.1, on the reverse strand, counting down.
TATCGGTCGTATTCTTCAGATGCACGCTAACAACCGTGAAGAGATCAAAGAGGTTGTGGCCGGTGATATTGCCGCAGTGGTTGGTCTTAAAGACGTAACAACCGGTGAAACGCTATGTGATATGAATAATCACATTATTCTTGAGCGCATGGAGTTCCCTGAGCCTGTTATTTCTCTAGCGGTTGAGCCTAAGTCTAAAGCTGACCAAGAGAAAATGGGTATTGCCTTGTCTCGTTTAGCTCAGGAAGACCCGTCTTTCCGCGTTTCTTCTGACGAAGAGTCTGGTCAAACGATTATTTCCGGTATGGGTGAGTTACACCTTGAGGTACTGGTTGATCGTATGAAGCGTGAGTTTAACGTTGAGGCAAATATCGGTAAACCACAAGTTGCTTATCGTGAGACAATTCGCAAGGTATGTGACGAGGTTGAAGGTAAGTTCGTACGTCAGTCGGGTGGTCGCGGTCAGTACGGTCACGTTGTTCTTAAGCTTGAGCCGTTAGAGCAAGGTGGTGGTTACGAGTTCGTTGACGAGATTAAGGGTGGTGTGGTACCACGCGAGTTTATTCCTGCTGTTGACAAGGGTATTCAGGAAACACTTCCTGCGGGTGTGTTAGCCGGTTACCCAGTGGTCGACGTTAAGGTGACCTTATTCTTTGGTTCATACCACGATGTTGACTCGAACGAGAACGCATTCCGTATGGCTGCTTCTATGGCTTTCAAAGACGGTATGCGCAAGGCGGATCCGGTGCTATTAGAGCCTACCATGGCGGTTGAAGTTGAAACGCCTGAGGATTACGCCGGTACGGTGATGGGTGATTTATCATCTCGTCGTGGTATTGTTCAGGGTATGGATGATATGGCTGGTGGTGGTAAAATCATCAAAGCTGAAGTGCCTTTAGCTGAGATGTTTGGTTACGCAACCGACCTCCGTTCATTAACTCAAGGTCGTGCGACATACTCAATGGAGTTTAAACACTACACTGAAGCACCTAAAAATGTTGCTGAGGAAGTAATTGCTTCTCGTGCGTAGTTAAATGTTGCTAAAATACTGCATCGGTTGCATCTTTAAGCCGGTGCAGTAACATTATTTTTAAAAATTAATAGATTGGAATTTTAATATTATGGCAAAAGGTAAGTTTGAACGTACCAAACCCC
>NZ_KV793561.1:0-820 GCF_001808505.1 Oligella sp. HMSC09E12 | reverse complement strand
CTAATGAGTATGAAGCAAAGCTTAAATGGGCTAAGAGTAACGGCGCTGAAATCCAAGTAACAAGTGATGAACTCGACTTAATTAACTCCTTAAAAGAAATTCGACTTTTAAAGATGTCTTTGGAAGAGGAAGAAAAAGAGCTGCGAGACAAGCTAATCCCTGCCCTGCAAGACGGCGAGATCATCATGCACGGCGCTGAAAAACTTGGCACGTATAAGAATAATAAAGACAGTATCGTCACCGATTGGAAATCGGCTTATGAAAGCTTAGCGCCTGACGCTGAACACATTAAACACTATCAAACCGTGCGCACAGGAGCGCGCATATTACGCATCTAATTAGGAGAGGAATCATGGAACTACAAATTACGACTGGTGGATTAACGCCCACCAATTTAACTGAGGCGATGCAGCTAGCCGAAATCTTAGCGCAGTCTACGATTGTGCCGAAAGACTATCAGCGCAACCCTGGCAACATTCTTGTCGCTATTCAATGGGGTGCGGAACTTGGTTTAGCACCAATGCAGGCAATGCAGAACATTGCAACGATTAACGGCAGACCGTCAATTTGGGGCGATGCGATGTTAGGACTTGTTAAAAACTCTCCTGAGTTTGTCAGTATCAAAGAAGAATATGTCGGAGAGGCGGACGATCTGACCGCTGTTTGCACAGTCAAGCGCCGCAGCACAGATGGCTCAATTCATGAGCATGTTGCGACATTTAGTATGGAAGATGCAAGGAAAGCCGGACTCCTTGGCAAACAAGGCCCTTGGACTCAATACCCTAAGCGCATGCTGCAAATGCGAGCTAGAGGCTATGCG
>NZ_KV793560.1:0-515 GCF_001808505.1 Oligella sp. HMSC09E12 | reverse complement strand
ATGTGGTTCAAAAATCTCAAACTATTTCGTCTCAATCCTGACTGGACAATCTCTGCCCAAGACTTGGAGGAAAAGTTACAGGCACATGCCTTTGTCGAAGGTAGCCCGGGACCAGACACCAAACTCGGCTGGACTACTCCGCTGGCGGAAAGTGGCTTAGTGTATGAGCTGGGCCAGTATTATTTCCTTTGCTTACAAGCAGAAAAAAAACTACTACCGGCCAGTGTAATTAACCAATTTACCCGTGAAAAAGCACTCGAAGTTGAGGAGCAACAAGGTTATAAGCCAGGTCGTAAGCAAATGCGTGAGATTAAGGAGATGGTCACTGACACCCTCATTCCTAAGGCATTTAGCATTTTTAGGCAAACCCGTGTCTGCTTGGATTTGGAAAATCACTGGCTCTATATTGATGCAGGCACCGCAGCCAAGGCCGATGAGGTCATCTCCTTATTAGTCAAGGCCTTAGACCCCATGCCAATTCAGTCTTTTATGACCGAAGTCTCTCCTAGCACCGC